>JBEQCC010000450.1:0-3392 GCA_041639455.1 Pelosinus sp.
TCGTTTACAATTATAGAGGTCCAAGAAAGCCAAATAATTTTTCCACTTTTGGTAATATATCTATTTTCAAAATTTAATAGTCTTCTACCTTCTTTTAATCCGTCTCTGGCTTTTGTAGTGTTTATTGAATTGCCCGATGCATACGTTATTGCTTTTCTGTTTGCGTAAATCGCTTCTGCCTTATACCCTTTTTTGATATACATAAGACCTAAATTTCCGTATGCCTGACCAAATGTTGGATAGTATTCTATCGCTTGCTTATAAAATTCCAAAGCTGCATCAACATCTTTATTTTGATAGGCCTGATCCTCTTTTTAAGCAGTGGAGAAGGTGGCTATCCGGGAGACTCTTATCCGACACGGCTTAGAGATATTTTTGCAGGCGCTTTTGCTATGAAACCTTTCGGAATTATCTTAGCAGGCTTAGTGTTATTGATTTGCACGCCCATTATGCGTGTGGGAATTTCCGCATTAGTATTTCTGAAGGAAAAAGATTGGTTGTACGTTGGTATATCAGCGGTAGTTTTTATAATCCTAGTTAGTGGATTTTTCTTTGGCAAATAGAAAAGTGAAGTAGATTTGGAGGTCTTTTTATGAATCGAGTATTTGAGATTCAAGAAAAAATTCTGGATAAAATTGCGGAATTTGAAAGTGCAGATATACAAAGAGATATAACGTTAAGCTGGGAAAGAATACATTTGGCAAGCTGTGCAGCAGTGGGACGAATTCTTGCGCTGAAGCGCGGCGCTGATCCTGAATTGAGTGCCATAGCCTGTTCGATACATGATTATGGTCGTATTATTACAGGAAAGCAGCGAGATCATGCCATGGCAGGGTATGAACCTCTCAAACTATTTCTTAAAGAAAGCGGCTGCTTTACCGCAAAAGAGATTGAATTGCTAGCAACAGCTGCAAAAAATCATAGCAGCAAGAAAGAAGTGGGGAGCCCTATTGAGGAAATCGTCAAAGACGCAGATGTATTTGACTGCTATCAGTATGGAATGCCCTTGGATCGAGAAGAACAAAGAGCTCGATTAAAGACTATCCTAGAGGAAATAAGTCATTGAAAATAGCCAGTGTGAAACTTCAAACTTAGTTTCACACTGGCTATTTTATTAAGTTGGAAGAGATGATTTACGGAAAAGAAGAGATAGACAAAAGAAGAGGCCGTTTTTATATTATGTGAGTGACACTGCCTTCTAGTAGATTTGTATCACAAGGTATGAGGTGAATAGGATCATCGAAAGCAGCATTGCGTAGTCTTGCAAGGCGAGGGTGACATGATTTTTAAAACTTCGTGTTTTCCGGCTGCCAAAACCGCGCAATTCTAAGCTGAGTGCCATTGTTTCTGATTTGGTAACCGCTTTAAGAACAAGAGGTTTGATAACCGCCATATAGGAGAAAAAACGCTGCAGTACATTGCCTTGGGGGGAATAACCCCGGCAAGCTTGGGCTTCTTGGATCGCTTTGCTCTCTGCTAAAAAATCGGGAATGAACCGCAGTGCTGCGGTTAGCATAAATGCATATTCATAAGGAATATGGCATTGCAAAACTAAAGCTGCCGACAAATCCTGCATCCTTGTGGTTGCCAATAAAATGAAGAAGACGAGAGTCATGGCAATCATCTTACTGGCAGTAATGGCGGCAAGCAGTATATCATTATTGATGGCGTACTGCATACCAGCTAAGATGGCAGCAAAGATAAATAAGCTGGCAATCCCCTTATAAACACTTGCTCCAACTTTCGCAATAGCCAGAAGAATTAATTGGCAAACAATAAGTGCTGTTAAGGCAGGAAGAGATTGTAATACAATGGACCATATGGTTACAAAAATTGTCAACGCTAATTTAGTGATGGGGGCTATTTTCTGCATGGGCATCATTCCTCCTTAAAAGATTTGCAATTTGATGGCCTAGTTGTGTAATAGAAGTCGTCTGTGATATTTGGAAAGAAGCAAGCTGACGGGAGATTTTTAGGGCAGCGGGTTCGATTAGTCCCCAGTCTGTTAGTTGGTTCGTGTCATGGAACAATTCAGCTACAGTACCATCGAATACTTTTTGCCCTTTTTTCATAACAATAGCCCTTTGGGCACAGGAAGACAAAAATTCCATATCATGAGTGACTAACAATATAGTAGTACCTTGTTGATGCAGTTTTAATAACAATTGCAACAATTGCTCACGTTCCCTGGCATCCTGACCGCTGGTAGGTTCATCCAGGATCAGTATTTTAGGCTGCATAGCCAAAGCGGAGGCAATGGTAAGGCGCTGCTTTTGTCCTTTGGATAGGGAGAGAGGATACGCAGCAGCTAAATGAGAGAGTCCAGTGACTTCTAGTGCTTGAGCAACGAAAGTCTGAATGTGTTCTGGAGTACAGCCTATTTGTTTGGGACCGTAAGCTACTTCTTCCGCTACTGTATCATGAAAGATTTGACGGTCGGGATTTTGAAAAACATAACCAATGTGATGTGCCATTTTGGCGGGAGTCGCCCTTGCTAAACTATTTCCTTGAAAGAAGAGCTCACCTTTCGTTGGTTTTTTTAATGTCATCATCAGACGAGTCAGAGTGGTTTTACCGCTGCCGTTGCGTCCAACGATGGCCAAGAATTCTCCTGGATTTACCCTTAAAGAAACATCATGGATGTCGTGTGATTGTGCTTTGTAGGAGAAGTAAACATTTTTTAGTTCAAGCATTTTTGGGAGCCTCCTCGTCCAGGGTTTTGCTCAACTGTGTGATGGCTTCTTCTTCTGTATGCCAAGGGGCAAATTCTCTTGTTGCAAGCTCTTCTATCATAAGCTTTAACTGCCATAGGGGCGGTATCGCTTCTGTAAAAATTTGTTCTCTTGCCATGAAGCTGAGCACGCTTTCAGGAGTGCCATTAAAAATCAATTGGCCGTTTTCTAGCAGAATAAATTGATCTGCATAGGGAAGAACGGTGGCAATATCATGTTCGACTACCAGTATTGTGATACCATGCTCTTGATTTAAGTCACTGAGGAGCTTATATAATGAGGAAGTTCCTTCAGGGTCCAGGGCGGAAGTTGGTTCGTCGAGAACAAGGATTTTTGGATTGGTTGCCAGAACGCTGGCAAGGACCAAACGTTGTTTCTGCCCTCCGGATAAATCCGTGACGGCTTGTTTTTCATAACCTGTCAAACCAACTTTGGCGAGTACCTCTTCGACTCTTTGTGTAATTTCTTGGGGAGCAATGCCCATATTTTCAAGACTAAAGGCAACTTCTTCCTCCACAGTCATGGTCACTAATTGAGTTTCATAATCTTGTAAAACAGTACCTACTGTTAGTGCTAATTTGTGCATAGTAGAGTGTTGTGTATTGACCCCAGCCACATGAACTTCCCCTGCCGAACTACCGCCGAAGTAGTGGGGAACGG
>JBEQCC010000451.1:0-3349 GCA_041639455.1 Pelosinus sp.
AAAAGTACACTTGTTGTGCCAATCGCTGCTGTAAAATCTAGTAATAATGGACAATATGTAGTGGTGGTCAAACAAAATGTGTCGCAGAATGTATCTGTTACTACTGGAATAACAGGCGATAGTAAAATTGAGATTGTGAGCGGATTATCCGAGGGCGATGAAATCGTGGCATCTTCGGCTAAAACACAAACAACAAATTCTACCAAGGGCGGTATGAGGGTTGGTGGTCCTCGTGGCATGTAAAGGAGGGGCTGATCTTGTCAATTCTACTTTCGGAAGTTACTAAAGTTTACCAACTAGGCGGAGAACGGGTGAATGCCCTGGCTGGAATCACCTTAAGCATAAGCCCTGGCGAATTTACTGCAATCATGGGACCATCTGGGTCGGGTAAATCAACGTTAATGAATATATTAGGATGCTTAGATAGACCGACAACAGGTTCTTATATGTTGGATGGACAAGAAGTAGCAACGCTCAATGATGATCGGCTTGCCATCACCCGAAACAAAAAAATAGGCTTTGTATTCCAAAGCTTTAATCTTCTGCCCAGGATGTCCACATTGCAAAACGTGGCTCTGCCTATGGTGTATGCCGGAATTGAAAAAAAAGAACGATTGGCACGGGCAGAGCAGGTTTTGGCAATGGTCGGACTTGAATCACGGATGAATCATCAGCCTAATGAACTTTCTGGCGGTCAGCGCCAACGTGTTGCCATTGCAAGAGCGCTGGTAAATGACCCTACGATTATTATGGCGGATGAACCAACGGGTAACCTTGATACTAAGTCTGGTGATGAGGTCATGAATATTTTTTCAGAGTTAAACTCCCAAGGACGAACCATCATTCTGGTTACCCATGAAGCAGACATCGCCGAGTATGCCGGGCGGGTTGTCTACGTTCGCGATGGGTTGATTGAACAGGATGAGTGGAAAGTGAGGTGAGTTTGTGTTTAATGAAAGTATTTCCATCGCCTTAGCGGGGCTTAAAGCGAATAAATTGAGAGCGATGCTTACTATGCTGGGTATCATCATTGGTGTTGGTGCAGTAATTGCAATGGTATCCATTGGGATGGGGGTTAAAGATAAAGTAGCAACCTCCATTGCCGGACTGGGCAGTAACTTGTTGGTGGTAACACCTGGTGCCTCTAATGCTGGCGGTTACAGGCAAGCCGCAGGGTCCAGCATCACCTTGAATGAGAAGGATGCGTCAGCGATAACCCAAGAAGTAGCTGGGATTAATCTGGTAGCACCAGCAGTTACTCGTTCGTATCAGGTGGTATTTGGCAATCAGAACTGGACTACGAGTATTCAGGGGACAACTCCTGATATTCAGGGGATACGTAATTACAATATAGAAGAAGGAAGTTTCTTCACAAACCAGGATGTGGAAACTCGAGCAAGAGTCGCAGTGCTGGGAAAAACAGTGGCAGAAAACTTGTTTAATGGTGGAACTCCAATTGGACAAACCATTCGTATTAATAATGCCCCCTTTCGGGTAGTTGGTGTGTTAGAAGCCAAAGGGGAATCGGCTGGAGGCAATCAGGATGATACGGTCATCATTCCGTTGAAGACAGCTCAGGAACGTTTGATGGGGATTACGCACATTCAAAACATTAACGTTCAGGCAACTGGTACGGATGTGATTTATCAGGTTCAGGATGATATTACAACTCTGCTGAGGGCACGTCATAAGTTAGCAGCAACGACCCCTGATGATTTTACCGTGCGGAATATGGTAGCGATCATGGCTGCTGCCGATGAAACCACCAGTATGATTACTTCATTGCTAGCCGTTGTTGCAGGTCTATCCCTTCTAGTGGGCGGTATTGGTATTATGAATATCATGCTGGTGTCAGTGACGGAAAGGACACGGGAAATTGGCATCCGAAAAGCACTGGGAGCACGATACCAAAATATCTTATTGCAATTTCTGATTGAAGCAATTGTAATCAGTGTCACTGGAGGAGTGCTAGGTATTCTACTAGGAATTGGTGCATCCTATGGAATTTCATCCGTCGCAGGCTGGAATACCGTGATTTCTAGTCTGGCCATTGTGGCGGCCTTTGCCTTTTCCGTATTTATTGGTTTATTCTTTGGCATATATCCTGCTCGCAAAGCTGCATTGCTTGATCCGATTGAAGCCTTGCGATATGAATAATGTCATAGGAAAATAGGCAGTTTCCTCATCAGAAGGAAACTGCCTGTTTTTTATAAGTATGGAAAGTATGAGTTTTGTAGGTGGAAAAGATAAGAGTTTATGAACTACAAAGGCGTATAAATTTGTTATTGCGAGTGCAGCGAAGCAATCCCCTGCCAGTCAAGAGATTGCTTCACTCTGTTCGCAACGGCCATGACAAAAAAATAATGAATCGCGAAGGTACGAAGCAATGCAAAGGATAGGGCGGAATATTAAAGATATTTGAATATTCACATTCTTTAGGTTCAAAGGGTTTTATTTTGAAAACAAGGGGGATAATATTAACGAAATGTTAATGTAATCCTAATTTTTTTTTATTATGATTATGATATTGTCAATATATATACAAAATAATATTAAGAGGTGAGACTATGGAATCAAAAAAGATTCTCATTGTTTCAGCATCAATCGGCAATGGACATATGCAAGCAGCTTCAACGATCGGTGAGGAGCTGCAGGCAGCTGATTCTTGCAGCGTAACAATTATTGATTTCTTACAGGTTGGTAAATTTCGTTATCCTACATTAAATCGACTGCAAATCGAGTTGATGAATCTTATGAAATCATCCTATTATAGAATTTTAAAAGTTGCACCCAATCTATATAAAGGACTTTATAGAATAACAGAAAATCAACAAACTCGCAAAATGATAGATTTTATTAATGCAGCTAATCAAAAAATGATGGACAGTTTAATTGCTGAGTATCGTCCCCATGGCGTGGTCTGCACTCATCCGTTCCCTCTCGGTGCTGCTTCTGCCCTGCGATATAAGAGAAGCAGCTATTTCACTCTTGCCGGCATCATTACCGATTTCGCGGTGCATCCTTGGTGGATTACAAGCGGGGTTGATCACTATTTTGTTGCGAATGAAATGATGATGAATGAGTTGCAACAATATGGTATTCAGAGGAAGCAGATTACTACTAGCGGTATTCCCGTTAACCGGAGCTTTAAGCCTGCTGACAGGAGCATACAAAAACAAGTTCCCGAAATTTTAGTTATGGGCGGAAGTTTAGGCTTTGGGTCCATGGATGCAACATTACGCAGGTTGGAACAACTGCCAAAGCCTATCCATATCACAGTTGTGGCGGGAAAGAATGAAAAACTACAACAACACCTGAGAGTATTAGCCACGACATTGCACAATGAAAT
>JBEQCC010000452.1:0-3373 GCA_041639455.1 Pelosinus sp.
AAAAGGTGGGCGTAGCCCAAGGAACATTCTATTATTACTTTACTTCTAAAGAAGCTATCTTAGAAGCTATATTTGCCCGCCATATGACAACTATGCTCCTGGAAGTTGAGACTTTTTATTCCGATCAAAATACGGTCTTAGAGAAATTACAGCTATTTTTTAACCTTTTCTACAAAATATGCTACTGTGATGAACCAGGTCTAATTGGCAAAATTTTATATAAAGAAAAACAAGGTTTGTTAATCAATAGGCTGTGGCGGCAAATGCTCTTCACTACACAGCCAATTTTTAAAGGAATCCTAGAGCAAGGCAACAAAGAAGGACTCACAAATGTCATACATATGGATGAAACATTTTCTTTTTTTGCTGGCATTATGGCTGCCTTACTGGAAGCTAGCTCGCCTTTAGAATTTGGTCATGAAGTAGATCCAGTCATTATAGCGAATAAATTAGAAATTGCGGGAAAATTAATTGAGAATTTATTGGGAGCACCTGCCGGCAGCATTCATTTGAAGCCTCTTACATCATAAACAAACAATTAAATCATGAAATAAATTCAAAATAACAGCTTTTAATCTGGTTCTCCTAAAAAAATCCCATAATGTATAAAACTGCTCTCGATATCTAGTCGAGAGCAGTTTTCTTAGTTTAATTATAAACCTAATAAGTTGGCGGGAGATATTTTAGTCATCTTCTCCATCATATCGTTCGATAATCCTGCATTGGCTAAAAACCCTAGATACTCACTTAAGGCGTCACTCCACATAGGATTTTCAACTTGACCGCCATCAGTAGAAATAATAGTTGATTCATATCCCACTGCTTCAATAGCTGCCAAATTCTTTATGAAGTTTTTTTCATAATCTTTTCCTGGGAAACGTGTAGCATAGCATCGCTCAAAGTATACGCCATATGACACCAATATTTTTTGAGTTTCGATAGGCATGGAAATGGACCACCATTCCGGATGATTAATGACAATCTTATTGACACCAAGCTCTTTTGCTTTTTCTACAACAATAAGAATTTCTTCAGTAGACAAATGTCCCGTTCCTAAAATCAGGTTATGTTTGGCAACCATCTTTAAAACAGTTACAAGGGATGGAACCACCTGGTTATCAATAATTGATTCTACTCCGTCATTTTTACCACTGATCCTGCGTTCATAAGCAGACCAGGCTGTTGGCAGCCAAACAATCTTTGCTCCCATTTTTATTGCAGCCTCAACAGCTGCCGGGTTGATTCCCCCGACTTCAGGATTCAGTGTAATGCCACCGAACACTTTGATTCCAGGTACAACCTGTTCAGCAATCCATGCCCGATCCATCGTCGGTACAACGTGAGATTTTATTACAATTGCCCGCGCTCCAACTCTCGCAGCTTCTTGAGCCAATTCAATATCATTTAAACGTCTTTGCCGAACATCTGGATTTGTATGAATATGAAGGTCGATAACCCCATTTAAAATAGATTTTTCTTTTTCTTCTAAAGTACTCATACTATTATAAATCCCCTCTCATAACATTTACTCATCCTTGGATTGATTGCTGAGCAAGTTTTAATTTTTTATTGTGATATAGAGTATAAATGGAAGCAGCTATTGAAATGCCGATAGAAATCATGACTAAAAACCATATGCCTTGATACTCCAGATTAAAGCCACCGTCTTTAACTGCAAACTGCACTGCCATATAGCCGCTATAAGTTAATGCAGAAGCTCCGATGAATTGCGTAATGGTATTGATCAAACCATTTAATGGTCCGGATGTCTTAATGGACCAAGTTTCAGCAATAATTGTATTTAAGATTGATAACAAGTTGATGCCCATACCAAGGATAAACGAGACTACTCCAAGCAGTATCGGCGATGTAAATGCAGTCGTAAGAAGATAAACGCAACCAAATGTAATCGTAAAACTAACAACCAGCAAGGACTCTCGGGGTATTTCATATTTGGTCAACAGGTAATCAGAAAGCTTTCCAACCAGAGGCGGTCCGAATATTCTTCCAGCAACATAGGCTGATGCCATTGCTCCACCTGCGATCATTGCCTCCGATTTACCAAGTCCGGCTACTTGTGCGTAAAAGGTCGCGGCATACAACGGCAGCCAGCTGGGAATTAACCGTAAGCCAACTGTAAAACCCTGCCACACAAAAACAATAATCCAAAATCCAGGATCTTTTATTGCGGATAAAACCATTGATTTATAGTTGGTATCTTTTGCAGACTTTTTTTCTTCCTTAACCTGTATTGATTCAAGCCCCATCTCGCTGGGATCAGAGCGAAGAGATATATAAGCCAGAATGGCGATACATAGAATAACAACTGCCATAACAAGTGTAGCGGCTCTCCAGGATCCAACACCAAGAATCGTGAAACCATCTTTCATAAACAATGCCATAACCGGCAATAACAAAAAGGACCAAATTTCCCCCATGCCCCCACCAGGCCCGGAAAACAAGTTCATAGCCAGGCCACGTTCTTTCTTGCCAAACCAACGACCGATAACTGCCACACACGGGACAAATGCTGCCGCACCAACAAAACCAAGCAATGCACGAATAATAACTGCTTGATTAAAACTATCAGCAAAAGCAAAGGCAGCAATAAATACTACCGTCGTGCCAATACCGATAGGAATCACTTTTCTTCCTCCAAGTAAGTCCGTTAACGTTCCCCACGAACTTTGCCCTAAAGCATAGGCATAGAAAAAAGCTGATCCTAAAACACCAAGTTCCGGTTTACCAATATTCCATTCACCCATGATGTAATTTGCAATCCCAGTATAATTTAACCGAACCAAATTGCCTGATGAATAAACCAGAATGCAAACTGTTAACACAATCCACTTATAATAGCTTTTTCCATAGAAGATTGACATTTACTTTCCTCCAATTTTTATTATTATAGCATTCTATATTGTAAGAATAATGCTGCTAAGTATAAGTAACTAAACTTTCACAAAGTGAAAAACCTGCATGTAACCTAATGTCTTAATGGAAATATGCAGAGGTTACAGTATTCCAATGTTGATTACCCGGACTACTGTAATCAACTACAATCATTCTTTAACTTTTTTTAAAGTTCCATAATAATTAATCAAAGAACCAGCCAAGATAATCTCCCGATCATCTTTCGATACATTTTCAAGTTTCAAATTGATACTTGTTTTCCCCTGAGAATTAATGATGAAAGCTTGAATATTATCTGCACCATTTTCAATTGCCTTACGAATTTTAGGAATGTACAGGAGATCATCCACGGAAAGCTTTCCTTTCTCAGCTTCATCGATGGTAAAGGGTATCATACCCCAATTCATCAGATTACTGCGATATCGTTTCGTAGCGTATTCAATAGCGATATTCGCATCTC
>JBEQCC010000453.1:0-3368 GCA_041639455.1 Pelosinus sp.
GTAATATCTGCATGATACGCCTGTTTACGATCAACGAAATCCAGGCCATGAACGATGAGTCCCACTGTTAGACCTAAAAAGCGATATACTTTCCCCATCCACTCACTCTCACGTTTTGCTAAATAATCATTAACGGTAACAACGTGGACACCTTTACCGGTCAGAGCGTTCAGATATGTAGCTAGAGTACCTACGAGAGTTTTACCTTCCCCTGTACGCATCTCAGCAATATTACCTTCATGCAGCGTAATACCGCCTAGCAGCTGAACATCAAAATGCCTCATACCCAATACACGGCGAGAGGCTTCCCGCACAACAGCGAAGGCCTCTGGCAAAATATCATCCAATGTCTCGCCTTTTTCTAAGCGACGTCTAAACTCACCTGTCTTAGCAGACAGTGAAATATCGCTTAATTTATGCATAGCAGGCTCAAATGTATTCACTTCTTCTACATATTTCATCATACGTTTTATTTCTTTTTCATTATCATCGCCAAAGAGATTTTTTAGAAACTTAAACAACTGGTATCAACTCCTTAAAAGTTAGCACATCCTTGAAAAAAACTGCTCTTAGTTTACAGTATATGCCTAATTCTAAATTTTATCAAAAGATAATAGATAAGTCAAAGTAAATAAAGAAAGACTTGCCTCACAGCAAGCAATAATCGTATATGGCAAAGAGTACTAAAAATGCTATGAAGCCAATAAATAAAGCTCTTTGAAACGTGAAGATGCAAAGAATATGAAATAACGATACTATCCCCTGTGCAGTTAGTTACTTTTTTATAACTCTATAGATTTTTATTTATTACTTTCTCAGCTTACAAGAAAACCTATTCTAAGTATAGATAATTCATAAAATGGGAATACTTGAGAATATAGACTTATTTTTATTTTTAGGAGGAATTGGATTGCAGCTAAACTCGATTCACCTCATTGGACAAATTGCAGATTTAAAAGATACAGATTATAAAAATACCTTGGCAATCACAGTATTAATTGATTTACTCATTGAGAAGAAAATCTTTACCCGAGAAGAATTTGCACATAAGGCCAGAGAATTGGATACATCAAGTCTCAGCCAGCTTGTATCCAATCGCCGTCTAGAAGTTCTATCCACTCAATAATAAAACATGAACCGCGAAGATGCGAAGAGGGATTGCTTCGCTACGCTCACAATTGACAGGCTAATCTTACTTTTCTTCATTACAAAAAACCGCCACTCATGAACAATAATCGTTCCAATGAGTAGCGGCTTTTTTTGTCTATTTAGTTAAAATCAGGTTCAATCAAGCCATATCTTCCATCTTTACGACGATATACGACATTGACCTCTTCTGTTTCCGAATTGCTAAATACATAAAAATCATGATTGACAAGATTCATCTGCAAGATAGCCTCTTCAATATCCATCGGTTTAACAGCAAATCGCTTGGTCTTCACAACATGCAGCTCTTCTACCTCCGGGGCAGCTGTCGCAGCTACTAATTCCCCTTTAAAAACACCAGCTTTCATGCGGCGAGAAATTTTGGTTTTATATTTTTCAATTTGCTTTTCAATTTTGTCTACAACTAGATCAATGGAAGTATACATATCAGCAGTGGCTTCCTCGCCTCTGAGAATCATACCATTAACCGGCACAGTCAATTCAATAATATGGCGACCTTTTTCTACAGCCAAAATAGCTGTAATCTCTCCTAGAGTATCGAAGTATTTCGTAATCTTACTAGTGCGTTTTACTACATACTCCTTTAATGCTGGTGTAATCTCAATATTTTTGCCTCGTACGATGATTGCCATAATCGCCCACTCTCCTTTCAGTGTCTTATCAGTATCATTCTCCATGGCGATACTAAAGTCCTTTATAAATTTTTACCATTTCAATAATTATATCTTCTCGTATCATAACAAAAACGCTCCGCGTCCTTAAAACACAGCCATTTTGAAACACAAAGAACATAAAGGGATAGCAGAATAAAAATATATCTCTGTGCCCTCTGCGTTTAACGTTCTCCCTTGTGGCTCATAATTTCTTATATATTTTCACTTGTAAAACTTATAAATTCTGATTCTATCAAAAAAACCCGGCTATAATAGCCGGGTATATTTGCTCAAAATCTATTAAGCTTTAGCAACGTTAGCTGCTTGCGGTCCACGTGCGCCATCAACAATATCAAACTCAACTTGTTGACCTTCAGTTAAAGTTTTGAAGCCTTGATCTTGAATTGCTGAGAAATGTACGAATACATCGCCACCATCTTCTCTTTCAAGGAAACCATAGCCTTTTTCAGAACTAAACCATTTTACTTTACCAATCATTATGAAACTCCTCCTAAAATAAACAATAAACTGAGGCCAACCACGTGACCACTATCTAAAGTATAACATTCCTGGATATGTGTGTCAAATCGCACAACCTGGAATTTATAAGAAATCATCCTTTTTCTTACAATATTTTAGATAAAAAAGATTTGGTTCGCTCTTCTTTCGCATGAGAGAAAATCGCCTCTGGCGTGCCTTCTTCTACAAGACGTCCTTCATCCATGAAAAGAACCCGATCTCCAACTTCCCGGGCAAAACCCATTTCATGAGTGACAATCGCCATTGTCATCCCTTCATGGGCTAAGGATTTCATAACATCCAGCACTTCTTTGACCATTTCCGGATCAAGGGCAGAAGTGGGCTCATCAAACAGCATGATTTTCGGTTTCATTGCCAATGCTCTGGCAATCGCCACTCGCTGCTGCTGTCCGCCTGACAGTTGCTCTGGATAGGCATGTTCCTTATCAGCCAGCCCAACCTTTACAAGTAAATCCTGGGCAATTTTTACCGCCTCAGACTTCGGTGTTTTTCGTACAGTCATGGGCGCCAGGATGATATTTTCTAATACTGATTTATGGGGAAACAAATTAAAGCGCTGAAAAACCATCCCTACTTCTTCCCGTACTTTATTAATATTGGCTTCATTCGTAAGAGGAATGCCATCCACCATAATTTCGCCCTCTGTTGGCTCTTCTAAGTAATTAATGCAACGGAGTAATGTACTCTTACCTGAGCCGCTCGGTCCAATGATAACGACAACTTCTTTTTCAGCAATATGAGCATTAATCCCTTTTAAGACATGTAGTTTACCAAAATGTTTATGAACATTTTTAATGTTTATCATCGATTTTGTACCTCCGCTCCAAGTAATCTACCAAACGTGAAATTGTGAAGGTCATAATCAAATAAATAAATGCTACGGATAGCCATATCTCAAAAGACCCATAGGTTCGGGCAATAATTAACTGTCCTCTTCTCGTAAGCTCTTCAAAACCAATTACCGATACCAAAGAAGAATCTTTCATCATTGCAATAAACTCATTCCCT
>JBEQCC010000454.1:0-3311 GCA_041639455.1 Pelosinus sp.
AACTCTTTAGCTGCTTCAATTGACATCCTCAAAAGAAAAGGTGCTAAAAACATTAAGTGTATGTGCCTGGTTGCCTCACCAGAAGGCATACAATTAATTAATAACTCTCATCCTGACGTAGATATTTTCGTAGCTGCTATTGATGAAAAATTAAATGACCACGGCTACATTGTCCCAGGTTTAGGAGATGCCGGCGATCGAATCTTTGGTACCAAGTAATTTTCACAGCAATTTAAGGTGTGCAGTTTTTGTCTAAATAGACAAGGCTGTATACCCTTTTTTTATTATAATCGTCTCATCAAGAAAAACAGACTGTATTATTAATAAAAATTACCAATAAAATTTTCATTAAATTTACATATAAATAACACATTTTTTTCGAAAAAGGTGTATAATGTATTTAAAAAATAATGAAACCGAAAGGCTGGGATACAGTATGGCGATTTGGCAAGTTGAATTAGACAGCAGAGATGTAAGTCAATATCGCAAGAAGTTGAAAAATCGCGGTTTTATCTCGGCTAGCTATTTTTCCTACAATGGCTTTGATCTCGATAAAATGAGAAAGTTGGCCAAAGAAGGAAAAATTGATGCTATGCGCTGTATTATTGGAAAATCTATACGATGGTATTACTTAGAGCAACAGGCAGAAAATGCTCGGCTCAAGGGTGAGCTATACTAAAATCGAATATAGTCCTTCATATAGAAGAAATAGAGTCAGTGTTTCCTTAAACAATAAGGAAGCACTGACTCTATTTCTCTTTTTACCGTGTTAAAACGCATAACTTTATTTATAAATAAGATGTATAGCGTTTTTCTTATTATTTTGTCGCTTTTATAAAGGGATTCGCCCAACTATCGCGAAGTCATTGTCATATAAAGGCAAATAATACTCAGGAGGATAATATGACAAAAAAACGATATTATACTTGTCTCTTTGCCGGTGAGGCTGGCTACGGAGTAATGAGTGCCGGTTCTATCATTGCCAAAGGAGTCAATCGTAATGGTTTATGGTCTTTCTTAGTAAATGAATACCCTTCCCTGATTCAGGGTGGGCTCAATTCTTGTCTGGTACGTCTGGCGGATCAGCCTCTTTCATCTTATGAAGAATCTCTTGATTTCTTAGGACTCTTCTCCCAACAAGGCTTTGACTATTATGCTGATAAGCTGAATCCAGGCGCTATTGTGCTATATGACCCTGCGACTACTCAAGTGGATGAAAGTAAAGTCCCTGAAGGTACGTTACTATATCCTGTGCCTTTAGCAAGTTTCGTTCCTAAGGGTGGAGCTAAAATTATGATCAACAGCGCCATGTTAGGAAGCTTTTGTGCTCTTACAGGCTATCCTAAACATGTGGTCATTGATGTAATAAAAAATGAATTTCATAATGCTAAAATACAGCAGGAAAATATTAAAATTTTAGAAGAAGTATATGAACATGTAGTATCCTCTTTACCTTCCCTGAACGTGTTTCCCTTCACATTTCATAAACATGCAGAACCTAAGATTCTCATTAACGGCAATGAGGCCATTTCGATTGCAGCGATTAAAGCAGGCTGCAAATTTTCTGCGGGCTACCCCATGACACCAGGCTCAAGCGTTTTAAGCTATTTAGCTGATCACGGCAAAGACTATGGTCTAGTTTTTAAGCAAGCCGAAGATGAAATTGCCGCAATTAATATGCTCATTGGCGCTTCCTTCACAGGGGTACGTTCTATTGGTTCTACCAGCGGCGGCGGCTTTGCCTTAATGGTAGAAGCCTTGGGCTTTGCTGCGATAGCCGAAGTGCCCTTGGTTATGGTCAATGCCCAAAGAGGCGGTCCTAGCACTGGGCTGCCAACGCGAACCGCACAGGCTGACTTAAATTTTGTCGTCTATGCTTCTCAAGGAGAGTTCCCACGAATTGTAGTAGCTCCCGGCGATATTGAGGAATGTTTCTATGAGACATTTCGGGCTTTTAATCTCGTCGATAAATACCAAGTACCATGCATTATTTTAACTGATAAATATCTAGCTGATTCCTCTGTTTCTCATCCTCTCTTTGCTACTGATCATTTAACAATTGACCGCGGCAAACGATTTGAAGAAACCCCTGATCGCCTAGAACCTTATTTGCGCTATCAAAATACTCCGGATGGCATTTCACCAAGGGCCTTTCCGGGGCAAATCGGCGGTCGCCATATTGCTACTAGCTACACTCATGGCGAAGATGGTTTTTATAGTTCTGGAAATAAGGAGTACGCCTTTAACGAACCAACCGTAACAAAAGAGAGCATGGATAAATTATATAATAAATTACCCTCTATGGAAAAAGAACTGCCTGCTATTAAATTCCATGGCCCAGCTGAAGCTGATCTAACGATTATTGCCTGGGGTTCAACTAAAGGAGCCATCTTAGAAGCTATGGAGCAAGCAGCAAGGCAAGGAATTTGCGTAAACTTTTTGCAGGTACTCTACATTTCTCCATTTCCGGCAGCCACTGTTGAACCCATTTTACAAAAAGCAAAAAAAACTCTCCTCATTGAAGGCAATAAGACAGGGCAGCTTGGCGGTATTCTTGCTGCTCATACGGGGTACAAAGCAGACTATTCCTTCTTCAAATATAATTCTCGTGCTTTTGTGCCTTCCGAAATTCTTGCAAAGATCAAGGAGGTGCTTGTCTAATGAGTGCTCATGATATTAATTTATCCTATGTCCCCACTTGGTGTGCCGGCTGTGGCAATTATGGCATCATCAATGCTCTAAAAAAAGCCTTGACTTCCCTTAACTTGGATTTAGAACAAACAGTACTAGCCACAGGGATTGGCTGCGCCAGTAAAATCAGCCAATATGTGAATACCTATCGCATTGAAACCTTGCACGGTCGTTCTCTGCCTGTAGCCACAGGAGTCAAGTTAGCTAACCACAATCTGACTGTAATTGCCGAAGGCGGCGATGGAGATGGAATGGGACTGGGAATGGGGCATTTTATCCATACGGCACGACGCAATTTGGATATTACCTATTTTATTCATAATAACCAGATTTACGGTTTAACCAAGGGACAAACCTCACCCACCAGTGATTTAGGAGCCGTCACAAAATTTACCCCTGCCCCCCTTGGCAATGTGGAACAACCTATTAATATAGTAAAAATGGCATTAAATGCAGGAGCTACCTTTGTGGCACGAGGCTTTGTCGGCAATAGCGCTCAGTTGGTTTCTCTTATGGCTGAAGCTATTAAACATCCGGGATTTGCCGTAGTTGATATTCTCCAGCCTTGTGTTACTTTTAATCATGTAAATACGTATCCATGGTATCAACAGCGTGTTAAA
>JBEQCC010000455.1:0-3304 GCA_041639455.1 Pelosinus sp.
GAATTTGCCGTAAAATTTGATGATGGAAAAGACCCCCGCGGTCTCTTACAAGCAGATATTGTCATTACAGGTGTATCAAGGGCCTCTAAGACACCTTTATGCATGTACCTGGCACATAAAGGCATTAAAGCTGCCAATGTACCTTTGGTAAAAGAAATTCCACCGCCTTCTGAACTCTTTCAGGTGGCTGCTCATAAAATCGTCGGACTTACCATCAAACCGTCTTTATTATTTGAAATACGCAGAGAGCGGCTAAAAGCAATGGGACTGCAGCCTTCCAGTAACTATGCCAACTTAGAACGTATTATTGAAGAACTCAATTATGCCCAGGATATCATGCGCAGAGTCGGTTGCCCTGTCATTGACATTACAAATAAAGCAACAGAAGAAACTGCTGAGAGAGTTTTAGATTTTTACCGTAAAGGAGTCGTTGAACAATGAAAAAATTCGTATATTTATTTGAGCAAGGCAGTGCCGATATGCGTTCACTATTAGGGGGAAAAGGAGCAAATCTGGCAGAAATGACGAATATTGGTCTGCCTGTGCCACCAGGTATGACCGTTACCACAGATGCTTGCAAAGAATACTATGAAAATGACAAAAGGCTTCCAAGTCAAATCATCGAAGAAGTGCGCGAGAATTTGGCACATCTGGAAAAAACCATTGGTAAAAAACTAGGTGATGTAACAAATCCTCTGCTAGTTTCCGTTCGTTCTGGAGCCGTATTTTCCATGCCGGGTATGATGGATACCATCTTAAACCTTGGCTTAAACGAAAAAACCGTACAAGCAGTAGCAAAAAGTACAAACAATTTGGTATTTGCTTATGATTCCTATCGCCGCTTTATCCAAATGTTTGGCGATGTTGTATTGGAAATTCACAAATATGAATTTGAACAGCTTTTGACGCAGCACAAAAAGAAACAAGGTGTTACCTTTGATCAAGAAATGTCTGCAGATACGTTGCGAGCAGTAATCGACAGTTATAAAGAGCTCGTATTAGAAAAAACAGGCATGACATTCCCTGAAGATCCAATGGAACAATTATTCTTATCCATTGAAGCGGTGTTTCGTTCTTGGAATAACAACCGAGCCTTTATCTATCGCAATCTGAATAAGATTGATCATGACCTGGGTACTGCTGTTAATATTCAGTCGATGGTATTTGGAAATATGGGTAATGACTGCGGTACCGGTGTGGCCTTTACCAGAAATCCTTCCAATGGCGAAAATCTATTATATGGAGAATACTTAACAAATGCTCAAGGGGAAGACGTCGTAGCAGGCATTCGCACTCCCCAGCCCATTGCAAAATTAGAAGCAGAAATGCCTCAAGTCTATGCTCAATTTGCTAAGACGGCTAAAATCTTAGAAAAACATTATAAAAATGTGCAAGATATTGAATTTACTATTGAAAAAGGCACTTTATATATACTGCAAACCAGGAATGGCAAACGTACTGCCCAAGCAAGTATTAAAATCGCTCATGACCTAGCAGCAGAAGGTTTGATCACCAAACAAGAGGCCCTGTTGTTGATCGAACCAGGCCAGCTTGATCAGCTGCTTCACCGCCAGATTGATCCTAACGCCAAACTCGATATTATGGCTACGGGTTTACCGGCATCCCCCGGTGCCGCTTCCGGTATTGTCGTCTTCGATGCCAATCATGCAGAAGAACTGGGCAAAAAAGGACAAAAAGTGATCTTGGTGCGAACGGAAACCACACCTGACGATATTCATGGCATTATTGCCGCACAAGGTATCTTAACCAGCCGGGGAGGCATGACCAGCCATGCAGCAGTAGTAGCCCGCGGCATGGGGAAACCTTGCGTTTGCGGCTGCGAAGCAGTAAATATCAACTATCATACTAAGACCTTTACCATTGGAGAAACGATCATAAAAGAAGGAGATCTAATCTCCATTGACGGCGCAACAGGGCGGGTCATCGCAGGCGTTGTCCCCATGAAAGATCCTGAACTCTCTACGGAATACCTAACCCTATTACAATGGGCCGATGAATATAAGAAACTAGAAGTTAGAGCCAATGCCGACAATCCTGCGGATGCACAAAAAGCATTAGATTTTGGTGCCAAGGGCATTGGATTAACTCGTACAGAGCACATGTTTATGGGTCAGGATCGCCTGCCTCATGTACAGGAAATGATTTTGGCAGCGAACTTTGAGGAACGCCAAACCGCCTTAACTCATTTACTGCCAATGCAGGAAGAAGACTTTTATGGTATTTTAAAAGTTATGGCTGGCTATCCCGTATGCATTCGTCTCTTAGATCCGCCTCTTCATGAGTTCCTTCCTAGTATGAACGAGCTTCTGATTGAAACGACTACCCTGCAAATTACACAGGAAAATATGGCACTCCTTGCACAAAAAGAAGCCTTACTTAAAAAAGTTCGTGCACTTCATGAGTCTAATCCAATGTTAGGGCATCGGGGCTGCCGCCTTGGCATTACATTCCCTGAGATATACGAAATGCAAATTCAAGCCATTTGCAATGCAGCTGCCCGACTCACCATCGAAGGTTACAAAGTCTTACCTGAAATTGAAATTCCATTAACCATCGGCAGCGCAGAAATGAATTTCTTCAGAGAGAAAATCGATACAATCGCTAAAGATACTATGGAAAAATATAAAATAAGCTTTCACTATACATCCGGTACTATGATTGAACTGCCGCGGGCAGCCCTCTTAGCTGGCGAATTAGCAGAAGCAGCGGAGTTCTTTAGCTTTGGTACCAATGATTTAACGCAAACCTGCCTAGGATTTAGCCGTGATGATGCGGAAGGTAAATTCCTGAATGATTATTTGGACATGAAACTCTTACCCGATAACCCCTTTATCACCATCGATCGTAAAGGCGTAGGAAAACTGATGGAAATCGCTGTAGAAAGCGGACGCAAGACCAGACCGGATATTCTAATTGGTATCTGCGGCGAACATGGCGGCGAGGCTCGCTCCATCGAATTCTGCCACCAGATTGGCCTTGATTTTGTCAGTTGCTCTCCTTATCGCGTGCCCATTGCCCGCTTAGCCGCAGCACAAGCTGCCATCAGCAAAGGCGAAAATTACGGAACAAAATAAGTACTACAAAAATGTTACTACTTTTTAAAAGGAAAACAATTTGAAACGCGAAGGCGCGAAGATTATATTTCTTCGCGCCTTCGCGTTTTATTGTGTGACTTTAGTCCGTTGAGCTTGCGAAACAAAAAACCACCCGCTATGCGGGTGCGCGTCGAAAGTTATACAAAACTCACCAGATTTCCTATAATAGAGATTGTTCAAGCCACTAA
>JBEQCC010000456.1:0-3363 GCA_041639455.1 Pelosinus sp.
AATGGCAGGGATCTTAGTGCAATAGCATCCAAGTGCTGACAAACGGTGCTTGGCAATAAAGCGATACCGAAATGATCTGCTACCAGCTGGGTCATCAGTTCAAGCTGCAGTGTTTCAAAAATAACATTAGGGCGAAAACCGGCTTGCATGCACCGATCAATAATGAGGTCATTTAAACTAAAGTCATTACTATACAGCACAAAGGACTCATTGATCAGATTCCCATAATCAATGATTTCACATTTGGCAAAAGGATGCTCCGGATGAACGACGAGCCGCAGGGGATCTTGGATACTGCAAATCATTTCATAAAGCTCCTGATCACTAGGCGGAATACAGATTATGCCTACGTCTAGAGTCCCGTCTAAAATGCCAGTTTCAATTTTCTTCGATCCGAACTCAAATAACTGTATATTAATATTCGGATAGGCTCTTTTAAAAGGACCAAATAAGCGGGAAAATGATGTCAGACCCGTAATTGGCGGAATACCGATCCGTATTTTCCCTGATTTTAAATTAGATCCTCCAACTAAATTAGCACTTATATTTTGAAAAGACGAAACAATATTCTCTGCTTGTTCCAAAATAATTTCGCCTGCGTCAGTCAATTCTACATACTTTGTGGTACGATAAAACAGCACCACTCCAAAATGCCCTTCAATCTCTTTAATTATTTTACTAATCGACGGCTGGGAAATATGCATTTGGTCAGCCGCCTTACTAAAACTCTTTTGCCGCGCTACCTCTATGAAATATTCCAGATGTCTTATCTCCATGTTGACCCCCTTCATAAAAAGGTTCTAACGTAACCATAGCAATAAGTAACTCTTTTCCAAGCAATTATAATCGCTATTCCATCATATGGCAACACACGAAAAAATGTAACAGGCAGCATAATAATAGGCCCATCTACCATGATCTGGACAACCATTGTGATAAATGAGCCCTGTTATCTACGATACATCCTACTCGGCAACTTAGTTAAACGAGAAAACAATTAGGACAGCAACTAGGGCACAAAACATTCCTGGGGCGGTACGTTTAGCGATCTCCATGGGATTTACACCAGCTATTGTTGCACATACAATAGCACCACCAGCAACGGGAGACATTGTACGTCCTAAACCACCAGATATTGTCGCAAGGGAGCCCATATCTGTAATTTTAAATCCAAACTGCGCAGCATGCGGGGTAACTGCACCATTGAAAGCAAGAGCAGCTGCATCACCTGATCCACTTAAAACTGCTATAAAAAATGGACCGATGGATGCCGCATATCTTGCTACATCCTGTGATTCTTTCATATTTTCAATCAATGCACCGGTAAGTCCAATGGTATCCATTCCCTGGGTAAACACAGCTGCTGCAATAATAATACCCATTATTTCTCCATAAGAGTCACCCATACCCTTAAAAAAGCTTTTGGATATTTCTTGTGCATTGCTCCAGGTTACGACAAATCCAAGCATGGCACCTATAATCATAGCTTGAGGAACTGTAACCTCAGGAATCAGAGCAACCATTTTGCTCCCTAGTACCAACAAGACCAGAGGAATGACAGGAACTACAGCTTTTACAACGTTAACCTTAAATTTTTCACCACCATTAGCAATTTCAGTAGATCGCTCGGCACTGGCACCTTCTTTTCGCAAATGACAAACAATCGTTAGCATTGTTGCTGCAACAGCAAGTGAAATAAGGGCAGGAATCGTATGACCAGCGATCACTGTCATCACATCAACGTTGGCTAATTTTGCGACAAATGGATTATGTGCAAGACCAGGACTCATGACACTGCCAATCGTACCAGACATGACACAAGCAGCAGCCATCGCAGGGTGTACCCCAGCTACGATCAATGTAGGTATTAATACGGCGCCAACCGCGGCAGCACAGCCAGTCGTACTCGGTAAAGCAATATTAATGATCCATGTAACAATAACCGCTCCTGGTATCAGGATAAATTTAACTTGTTTTAGCAAACTCGTTAATAAGTTTACCAAATGACTATCACATCCAGTTAGTTTCATTACATAAGAAAAGCCCATCACTGTACAGATCGTTGTTACAAGCCCTCCGCTAACCATTGTTTTAGTGAAAGCATCTATGGCTACTAAAGGTTTACCAACGACTAAAGCCATTGCCACCCCGGCTACAAATAGAACCAGCCTAGTTTCATAACGTTTGATGATAGCAATAAATGCTAAAGCTACAATTAAAGTACCAATCCAAATCATGAATTACACCCCCTATATTTCTCCACCTTAACCTTATGCATTCAGACGTGAGTAATGTGCAGTACCTTGAATTTATCCCCACTTTACGCTGCCGCTTTATTTAACTGGACATGCAAAAATATTCAATTTGCCTTACTTCCATAATGCAAGACTCCTTAG
Source organism: Pelosinus sp. (assembly GCA_041639455.1). Classification (GTDB taxonomy): domain Bacteria; phylum Bacillota; class Negativicutes; order DSM-13327; family DSM-13327; genus Pelosinus. The sequence continues at coordinate 2,397 of JBEQCC010000456.1, forward strand.
CAACATCTTCATCAATATATCTTAAAAAATGATTTTCTATTATCTTATAAAAAAGATACTCATAACCTACAATCTCGTAAGGTATGAGTATCTTCTCTTCATCAAACACTGATTCCTGCTTTATGGCTGCCATACATAGGATGCGGCAGCTATTTCTCCCCATTTCCATCCATCTGATCGAAAATTTCTTTGCAACATTTTTTTCATCCTATCTCAAGTCGAATCCCTGAAATTCATCATGTATCCAGCTAGACAATTTTCATTGCCGCACCTTATTTAAAAATAAGATTTTTCCATACTTCAACTGAGTCTTCCACGGCTTTTTCTGCCACAGCAAAATCCCTTCTTTCAATGGCCTCTAAAATATTTTTATGGGTTTGTTTCGATTCCAAGCTAAAATACGTATGTTTTTGAATACTTTGCGCAATAAATGGTCTAAAATACTCCATCACAAAATTATATATTTTTTCTAACAGTTTATTCCTTGTGATCTTACCAAGAATAACAGGCGTAATTCCTTTAACTCCTCAAATTCAGGCTGAGAAAGTATAAAACTAAACAACAGCGGATCAAATAACACTTTACCTTCAATATCAGAAGACACATACGTACCGTCACCGCGTCTTATCTCAATTATGCCAAAAGCGACCAGTATCTTCATTGCTTCTCGGATAGACCCTCTGCAATTTAGACGGCTTCGCTGGTCCCTACGTTGTAGGCTACTTAAAGGACCTTACTAACTCTACATCGGTTGGCATGTACTTTTTAGCCTGCTGGGCACTTTCCACTACCCTATTAACAATTGCTATACCCAAAAAACTAATTACAACCCATAAACCCGTAGAGCCTGCCAATAACGTTGATACTACTGTAATTGTATAGCAGTTAGAGCAGGAAAAAAGGGCTTGGCAATATGCCAAGCCCTTTTTTTCTGCTCTTTTTTTGCTTTTTCAGTCCTTTCCAATAC
>JBEQCC010000457.1:0-3349 GCA_041639455.1 Pelosinus sp.
CTCTTCCGATCTGAACATCCGCTGTTGGCAATAGTATCTTAGCAACAACTTGTCGACTGGCTTTATTAACGACACCTATTGATGTGACTCGTCGTTCATTGTGATTGGCTGCATTAGATGCAGGTCCTATTTTAACCGTATAACTTCTGGTAGCAGATTTAGTATTAAGAGGCAAGGTCATTACATAATTATTAGTCTTTGTTTGATTTACGAAAATTGGATCTGTTTTTAATTTAGCAATAGCCAATTGCACTCCCGCCTCTGCTAAATATTGGGCAGCAATGCCATCACGACGATTCGCTGAGATCTCTAAATTTGTTTTGCTAAGCAACAATAATGCAGCACCTATAGATGTTAATAGCATCATAATTACAATTCCAATTACGGTTACGGAACCTCGCTCTCTATCCAATATATATGTCCTCTTTTCATTAAAATAAAAAGTCTAAGGAGCATTTAAAGCATAGCAGGCAGTATGGATATTTTGCGTTTCTCCAGTGCTCATGTCAGTTACTGCAAGATATATAGTTACTGCTCTAGCAGTTTTCGAGTGTGGATTAAACTGGAGATCTGTTACAATATTTTCCGTTATAGGATTAGCCGCTATACCACCAGCAGGTATTGCTTTGGTTTGGTCAATAATACTATATAGGGTCTTGGAATGCAGTCCTCCACCTAATTGAAAGGTATTCATTTCTCCATTTACTTTGGTAATCATCAGTGAAGAATTACCACTAATCGTGATTCTTTTTGCATAGCGGATTTCACGAGCCATAGCGTCAACAGCAATAGAAGCTGTTTGCTGCAAATTACTGCGATTCTTCTCAAATGCCCAAATCTTAAGAGATGTGGAAAATATGTTTAGAAAGCAAGAAAGCAATAGTAAGATAAGCGACATACCAATAACTAATTCAACCAGCATAAATCCATGTTGTGCAATACTTCTTTTTCCCATTCGATATTCCACCTTTGCTAAAAACCATACTTATTCAATTTTAGAATAAAAGGTGATGAATTCTGCACTGTAATCTATACTTGATTCCTGCCAGTAAACAACTACTGTTACTTGCACAAGATGGTTACTGGCAGCAGTCGTAACAGCATAGGTTTTCAAATCATATACCGGTGGAGGTAACTGACTGCTATCCTGCCAAGATATCGTACAAGGTAATTCAAGCCCATTCCAATATTCTGGTGGCTGGGATTTTAACAATTCCAACTGTGTTTGCGCTAAATTGCTAGCCGTATTATAACTGCCAGCTAGAGCCTCAACCCGCAGTGCCTGAATAAACATTCCTAGAATAGGCACCAAAGCCACGCTGAGAATTAAGAACGCTATGATAACATCAACTAAAATAAAACCACGGTTTGCTTTTAGTCTGTGCATAAGGATAATCCCTTCTTATATTCATGGTGTACTTTGCGAATCGCTTATTCGCACCCGACCGGTAACTGGTGCCAGGATCACATACTTTAGCTTTTTAAGTGTGGTACTATATAAACTAATCGTTTGTGCTCCCATAACAGGCGTACCATTGATATTGAAAAAAATACGAGAGCTATGACCGGATAAGCGAACCGATTTTGGAAAGATAACATGTTTTATCACCTGGGTATTGGCAGTGATATAATAACCATACGGTTCCGCATTATTAAAGATCAAGACATAAGCAACTAAATCTACACCTGAATTAACAGAAAACTGTTGCAGTAAACGAATATCTGCCACCAATTGACGGGCGGTGTTTTCAATTTCCTGCTGTGCTAAAGACTGTTGCAGCGTGAGAGCTGCCATACTGAAAATCAGCCCTAGGACAGCAATGCAGATTAGCAATTCAATGATTGTAGAGCCTCGCTGCACATCTTTCACCTCATATAGAAGAAGTATTCTACATACCAAGTAATAATTTCAGTTCCATATAACATACTAATAAATGCACCAAAAGCAATAAACGGACCAAAGGGAATTTTATCCTTACGGCCTTTCATCTTAAAAAACAATAAAAATATTGCGCCTATACTGCCAAAGATAAAAGCTAAAAGCAGGGTTAATACTACATATTTCCAGCCTAGCCACAGACCTAATGCAGCAGCAAATTTAATATCACCGCCTCCCATACCACCTCGGCTGGCGACAGCAATCGAAAGTAATATGCCACCACCAAGCAGGCTGGCAGTAAGCATATCCCAGATCTCAACATTGCCTATCCATACATGTATTGCAACACCAGCTCCCGACAGCCATAGCAAGACGTTGTCCAAAATAAGCTGGTGGTCATAATCAATAAAAGTAATAATAATTAAAAATGCAGTAAAAATAAAAGCAGGAATCAGTTCAACGGACAAGCCAAATACTTGTAAACACCAAATAAATAAACCAGCAGTTAGTAACTCTACTATGGCATAACGTAAGGAAAAAACAGTACCACAATGAGAACAACGCCCCCGCGATAAAATATAACTGACGACGGGAATTAAATTCCACATCTTAAGCCTTGTATTACAGGTCATACAGTGGGAACCGGGAGAAATAATAGATTGATTTTGCGGCAGACGATAGATGCATACGTTAAGAAAACTGCCAATGATAAGACCGAAAATAACAACAAGGATAATAAAAGCTAACAATACCATTCCTCCTTTGCAAGAGTAATAAATTTTCTTATGCTATAAAAGTTAGAATATTAGCAACAGCGATATATGCTGCTGCTAATATTCTTTCTTCTATGGACTGCTACATCAAGTTTTAGGAGTTGCAGTATTAGTTCCGTCTGATTTGTAGGTTTTGCCGTCAAATGAATATGATGCTATACCAGTAGCCTTATCATAAGTATAAGCATCCGCACCTGCACCAGCAGGGGGTTTTGGTACGGCAGCCAGTTCCTTATCAGCTCCACTTCCTTCTAGAACAGATAACGTGTCAGGAAGCTTCCCATTTTTAGCTTGATACATTGCTACAGCACCGCCAATTGTGCGTAGATCTGCCTGAACTTTGGCTAATTTAGCTGAATCAGTGGCAGAAGTGAGTTTAGGAATAGCTATAGCAGCCAAAATACCTAAAATAGCAATAACTACCATCAGTTCTACCAAGGTAAAACCTTTTTGGTTTGTCATCATTTTTCTCAATTTAATCAACATTCTTTTCACCTCCTTTCACTATAATTTACCTGCATTTGTAATTACATCAAAGAGCGGTAAGGCAATAGATACTACAATAAAGCCGATAACCACTCCTAATACGCCAATAATAACAGGTTCAATGATACTGCTTAAACGACCGATGATATCTTCTACTTCACTTTCGTAAAAGTCAGCAATTTTCTCCAGCATTTTATCCAAGGCACCACTT
>JBEQCC010000458.1:0-3349 GCA_041639455.1 Pelosinus sp.
ATCTGGCAAAAGATGATGCCAAATTAAAAAAGACTTGTCAGGACTTAGAATCGGTATTTCTAAATATTATGATGACGAATATGCGTAAGACGGTGGATAAGTCCAAATTAGTAGATAGTTCTCAGGAAGAGACGATAACATCTATGTTGGACGCAGAAATGACAAAAAATATGGCAAAGGCTGGAGGTATTGGGTTGGCGGATATGCTTTACCGCCAATTACGTACCCCGGATCCTGTCAGCAATAAGTCCCAGGCACCGAAATAGTGCCTGGGTTTTTCTCATAAAATGTACCAGTGCTTTTCTTAGGAGGAATATAGTAATGAAAAATTTTAAATATGCGTACATACTGATGATAGTGATCATTTTTTGTTCACAGATCGTGTGGGCAGCTCCAGCTAAGCCGGTGCTGCAAAAGGTTCGTTACAGCCAAAGCGCAGAGCAAGTACGTATTGTATTTGATGTAAATGAACTGCCTGAATATACCGCTCAGCTTTCGGCAAATCAGGATCAGATTATCATTGATTTTACGAATACAGATAGTAGCAAATTACCAATGTTGCAATTGAAGGATCCGACTGTTAGTAACGTGCAAATTACCCAGGTACAGCCAGGCAAACAACGAGTAGTCATTAATCTCAAAAAAACGATTGTGTCTTATAAATTGTTTACCCTATCGAATCCCAAGCGGGTTGTAATTGATATTGTAAAAGAATTTGACCGCAAGTATGAGGAAAAAATTGGAAATGGTTTAAAGTATACCTATTTATATCGCAGTACTAAGGCAGGACCTATTTCCGCGTATGTGGCGGATCTGGCTCCAGGCAGTAATTATGCCATAAAGCCGGTATTGTCCAATAATGCGATTGTGGATTTAGAAAAAGTACAAGGGATGGCAGAGCGTAATAAAGGCATCGTTGCCGTTAACGCTTCTTATTTTGCTCTTAATGGAGAAATCATGGGCCTGCTGAAAATGGATGGTGAAATTGTGAGTTCTCCTACAATTGGACGAACTGCCTTAGGAATCTTGCCTGATGGTAAGATATTGTTTGACCAGATTGACTATAAGGGGACAGTTACCTTACCGAATGGAGCTGCAATTGCTATTACGGGAGTAAATCATGAGCGGGGGCAGGATGATTTAATTTTGTATACTAATTACTACGACAATATGACGGGTACGAATGAATATGGTACGGATTATATTGTGAGTCAAAATGTTATTACTGCGATCGTACGTGGTAATGCCGTTATTCCGCCGGGAGCAATCGTACTTTCAGCTCATGGCAGGAACGAAAAAGCGTTATCCGGCTTAAAAGTGGGTGATGCAGTAAAAATTAATCAGACGCTTGGTCCTAGTTGGGACAAGACAATATATGCCATTGGGGCAGGTCCGCGGTTGATTAAAAATAACAGTGTATTCTTAACCAGTAAAATAGAAGAATTTCCTCCAGATATAGCAGTCGGAAGAGCGCCTCGTACCGCAGTCGGCGTGACGAAAGATGGGAATATCTTGCTTGTTGTAGTGGATGGAAGACAACAGCAAAGCATAGGGGTGACGTTGTTAGAATTAGCCTTATTGATGCAAGAATTTGGAGCTGTGGATGCTATGAATTTGGATGGCGGAGGCTCTAGTGAGATGGTCGTAAAAGGTAAAATTATGAATAAACCCTCCGATGGCCGCGAGAGATCAGTGGGAGATGCATTAATTATTGCCCCTAAGGATTGATAAATCATGTTAATGCTGTATAATGAAACTAAGTAAGGAGGTGGCTTACCATGCTTCATAGAAAAAGCATAGCAGTTTTGGTAATCGGTTTTGTGCTAATCGTTAGCAGCTTATTAGTTACTGCAAATAGTGTTGTAGAACAAAAAGCATCTCTGGCTGGAACCATTACAAGTAATGGCTTAGTTAAACCGGGGGATACTGTCCGTGAAGGTGATGTTTTGGTGAAAATCGACACAATAACGGGAGCGATACCGGCATCGAGAGCCACAGCCAATGGCGTTGTAAAAGAGGTATTAGTTTCACCGGGGGTTTCAGTTGCTGTTGGTGATGTAGTTGCTCGTATTGAAATCGGTAAATAAAGAAAGGATGATATATTTGGTAAAACTATGCAGGCAGTATCGTCTGGTACTGCTTATTTTTTTATTAATGCTGCCGATGTCCTTAGTATGGGCTGCTCCCGAGATCATGCCGGTAGAGGACATAAAGGTAGGTATGCAGGGAATTGGCAAAACTGTAGTTTCTGGTACTAAGTTAGAAGAATTTGGTGTGGAAGTATTAGGGATTATGAAAAACAAGGGACCAGCAGGGGATTTGATTTTGGTGCGAACCTCTGGAGAGGTTATTGACCGAACGGGAGGAATTGCACAAGGAATGAGCGGCAGTCCCGTTTATATTGATGGCAAGCTGGTAGGAGCGGTGGCCTATGGCTGGTCATTGACGGATCATAAAGTTGGCATGGTCACTCCTATTGGGGATATGCTGAAATTATGGGATGCGCCTGACAACTATAACGCTACGATGCAGTTTGCGAAGGAAATACCGGATTTTGAGCCAATGACCACACCATTGATGGTATCTGGCTTTAGTGAACCCGCTTTAACAATGCTGCAAGATAAGCTTAAACCCTTTAATTTGGTACCCCAACAAGTAGGAGAAGCTCCTTCCGATGTTGTGTTTGCTCCTCTAGAACCAGGGAGTGCTGTAGGGGTTGAGTTAGTTCGCGGCGATGTAAGTGTGGGGGCTTTGGGTACTGTTACTTACGTGGAAGATAATAAGGTCTTAGCATTTGGTCATCCATTTATGAAGAAGGGGAATATCGGATACTTCATGACCAATGCCTACGTGTTTTCTACTATTAATGGTTTAGAAAACTCATTTAAAGTCGGTACAATGGGAGAACCTGTCGGTATTATCAACCAGGATCGAGGAGCGGGAATTGCCGGATACGTTAGCAGGTACCCCACCATTATTCCAATACGCATCATCGTGAAAGATAATGATACTGGACAAACCCAGGATGCAGCAGTACAAGTAGTAAAAGATGAGCAGCTCTCATCTATTTTGTCGGCGACCACTATGTTTAATGTCATTGACAAGGCCATGGACCGGGTAGGACCGGGGACGGCCAAAGTTAGTTTTGAAATTTCTGGACGGAATATACCTGGAGGGGTTATTACTCGAGAAAATATGTTCTATAGCCCCGCCAATATCGGTGAAGCTGCTGTAGGTGAGTTTTTGGAGGGCATGACAATGCTCACGGGGAATCCATACAATCAAGTTGATTTGATGGATGTTAAGATCAACGTTTCTGTTAGTGAAGAGCGTCGTACCGCTACCATTG
>JBEQCC010000459.1:0-3348 GCA_041639455.1 Pelosinus sp.
GAAATAGTACAGCTTAGGTACGAGTTTAGATAAAAAGGATCATGATAGGAATGATAATCGTAAGTGCTTGTTTAGCAGGTGTCGAATGTAGATATAATGGTTCGTCATACTCAGTTCCCCAGATTATAGAAATGGTAATACAAGGTAAAGCTATACCAATCTGTCCCGAAATACTTGCCGGGCTGCCGACGCCGCGTCCTCCAGTAGAGCAATATAAAGGAAAGATCATCTCTTTAAATGGTGATGATCAAACAGCTCTATATAGGACGGGTGCCAAAATGGGCTTAGAAATTGCAGTAGTAAGCGGGTGTCAAAAAGCGATACTGAAGTCCAAGTCACCTACCTGCGGAGCAGGGTGGATCTATGATGGCACATTTTCAGGAAATTTGATTTCTGGTGATGGTATCTTTGCTGAAATGCTTAAAGAAAAAGGCATAGAAGTATGTACAGAAGACATATACAGCTAGTCAGAAAAAGTAGTGCAGTATTCATCTCTGCATGTTTTGAATAGTTGGAAATGATGCTCTTCATCAAGAATAATACGCTCCAGTAATTCTTGAATAAAAGGATCATTAATGAGATGCTGGTGCCTTCTGTAATTTTGGATTGCATCCATTTCGTGCTTCATATTTGACGATAATTTATCATAAACGGTATCCCCATAGTATACAAAATCAGCATTCCAAAATCGCATAAATCCATGATCATTGCTATGCATGACTGGATATTTACCAAGCAAGCAAATGGTTTTACCCAATAAGGCTAAATGATGCATCTCAACGATGGCGATTTGGTGTGCAAGTGCTGCGATCTTGGTATGACATTCTTCTAATGTAAGGTAATGATATATATACTGGTGAATTGCTGTTAATTCTCCAGAAACGCCAGCATAGTCTTCTAATAAAATAGATGCATAGTAGGGGTTCTTATCCATAACTCTGGGAGTTGGATAAGGATCAGGCAAGGAATAAAGTTGTTTTGGATGTTGCTCATGATTCATTTGATTTTTCACAGCAAATCACTCCCTGCATAGTAGTTGATGAATCATTTTATGCCAAAATAGATGGGAGTAGTCCTTTCAGCTGCGCTTTCTTATAAAAACTCCTGCAAAGTTGTTTACTTTGCAGGAGTTTTGCATTGTATTGTGAAAATAGTATAAATTGGAAGAAGATAAAAGTGGTCATTTTAATTGATATGCATGAAAAAAACAGCAATGTGATAAGAATTTCGTTAGAAAAATCTTTATTGAGGTGAGCATATGACTACATTAAAATGGGGAATTTTAGGTCCCGGGGCGATCGCCTTGGATTTTGCAAAAGCAATCAAAGAAGTAAATGGCAGTATCTATGCAGTAGGCGCAAGAAATTTTGAAAAAGCAAAGGCCTTTGCAAGTATTTATCAGATTGAAAAAGTCTATGGCAATTACGAAGAAATGCTGAATGATCCTGGAATTGATGTAGTTTATATTGCAACGCCTCATAGTAATCATTATGAATTTATAATGAAGAGCCTCAATAACAATAAGCATGTATTTTGTGAAAAGGCTATTACAGTGAATAGCAGGCAATTGAGAGAAATTGTTGCTACAGCAGAGCAAAAAAAATTAGTCCTTGCAGAAGCTATGACTGTGTATCACATGCCATTATTTAAAAAGCTGCGTCATATTGTTACCTCAGGGCAAATTGGCACACTTAAAATGATTCAGGTATCTTTTGGGAGCTGCAAAGAATACGATGTTACCAATCGATTCTTTAGTAAAGAATTGGCAGGGGGCGCACTTCTTGATATTGGGACGTATGCTTTGTCTTTCGCCAGATACTTCCTTTCCAGTCAGCCTTACGAGGTATTGACCACTGCGAAAAAGTTCGAAACGGGTGTAGATGAGCAGTCAGGTATCCTGCTTAAAAACGCTAAGGATGAAATGGCAGTAATTTCTCTAACGATGAGGGCAAAAATGCCAAAACGAGGTATTATAGCAGGAGAATTAGGATTTATTTCAATCGATAATTTTCCAAGAGCATCGGAGGCTACGATACACTATCTAGACGGAACAATGGAAGTGATAGAAGCTGGTGACACCCAAAAAGCATTGGTATATGAAGTGGAAGACATGAATCAATGCATCTTGAATAAAGCTAAAATGCATACCGTAGAATTATCCATGGATGTCATGGAAATCATGGATGAAGTTCGATCTCGATGGGGAATACGATATCCTTTTGAATAAAGCAATTGGTTTTTATTAAGGAACTAATGCTTCTAGCTTTGAAAGTAATTTAACTAGCACAGCCAGATCGGTTTCTCCCAAATAGTCTTTAACAGAGGCTTGGGCTTTATCCCAGAGCTGTGATGCACTGTTTGTGGTGGTTGTTCCTTTTTGGGTCATCACTATTTGTCTGGTTCTGGGGTCTTGACCAGGAGTGATTGTTATTAAGTCATGATCTACCAATGGTTTCATGTTCCGATTCAATGTTGTTCGATCAATGCGCATGACGTTAGCCAATTCGCTGATCGTGATCGGCTCGACTTGTTTAAGATGTCTTAATAAGGATAATTGACTAATGGTAACTCCGCTAGGTTGTAGAATCTTATCATAAAAATGGGTAACAGCTCTAGAGGCTCGCCTGATATTCAAGCAATTGCAAGGGCTGGGTTTTTTAGGATAATGATGTCCATTATTATTTTTCATTAGATGGCCACCTTTCTTATGGAATATTGCAGCGTTTAGCCGTGTGTATATGCACATATGATGATTTTATTGTAAAGGAAATGAGGTAGCCTGTCAATAACAAGCAAAAAGGTGATAAGGAAGATATAATAACTTCAATTAGTTTTTTGAAAAATCATATTAGATTTTCAATGCAAAATACTTAATTTTATAGTAGTTTTTAAGGTTTTAGCTGTATATTCTGTATAAGACGAATTGAAGTATAATGATTTGCTCTTGACAGACCAAATTAAATAGTATATTTTTTTTAAAAGCTGATAAAAAGAAGATTGAAGGCAAAAAGTTCTAACAGAGCTTTTTGCCTATTTTAGTAAAAAAAATGGGAGACTACACCTTTCGCTAGAGGTAATCATTTTCAAAATGATGTATGCTAATATTAGGAAGAAATGGGAGAAGAACAAATCAAAAGGAAATTAGGTGATTAGATGAATATTCATGAATTACATCAAATTAGAAATGTAGCACTCCTTGTTGGAGTTATATATCTTTTAAAGTTATTAGGAATTGTGGAAGCATAAGAAAAGTACTAAAAAATGCTACACCCAGAGCAATGTCATTAAGTTAAGAATATTTGACAATTAACACAATGTAGTTTTGCAAAAGAAAGACTAAATGAAACA
>JBEQCC010000460.1:0-3336 GCA_041639455.1 Pelosinus sp.
ACAATACAAATATACATTCTTTTGTTATTGGAAACAAAGTGAAGCAATCTCTTAGCAGCAGGGGTTTGCTTCACTCTGCTTGCAATGGCAGAGAGTTAAAGAAAAAAGCAATTGAAACGCGCAGATGCAAAGACGCTTGCGCGTACACAACGGAGGATTCCTGTGCGTTTACCGCTTCCTTAAAAAAGCTTATACTTTCTAGATGATTAAAGAAACATATTGATTTCCATATAATGGTTAATCCACTACCCCAACCACATTATATAACGATTCCCATGAGCCAAAAAGACTATATGATAGAAATAAAAAAACACTTCCCCGCGTTCTCTGTGTTTATCGTTTTTTGGGAGCAACTTATAAAAATAATCTGGTAGGATAGATGCTGTATTGATGATACATCGAATTAAACGCAACAATAAAGGGACTGCCTCGCCACGATTTTTTAAAAATCGCGGCGAAGCAGCCCCTTTGTTCTTATTGCATTTTGTACCTTTGTGTTTTTAAATGTCTATGTTTACTGTCTTTTGTGCTGTATCATAAATATTTTCAGCGGTTAATCCATAGTTGGTTAATAACTCTTCTGGTTTTCCTGATTCACCAAAGGTATCATTCATACCGATTTTCACGACTTGTACCGGATAATGCGTCGATAGTACATCACAAACTGCGCTGCCCAGGCCGCCAATAACAGAATGCTCTTCCACGGTTAGAATTCTCTTTGTTTCTTTTGCTGCTTGAATAATCAGTTCCTCATCAATGGGTTTAATCGTTGAAATATTAATTACCCTAGCAGAAATTCCCTCTTGTTTTAAAAGTTCTGCTGCTTTTAAACATTTACTAATCATTAATCCCATACCGATAATGGTAATATCCTTACCCTCCTTTAGGACATTTCCTTTACCGAAGGTAAATGTGTGATTTTCATCAAAAATCGGCGGTACTCCCAAGCGCCCTAAACGCAGATAGACCGGACCATCAATGAGAGCTGCTGCTCTGACTGCCTGCCTTGTTTCCACATCATCTGCCGGCACTATGATCTTCATGTTAGGTAAGGATCTCATAATGGCAATATCCTCAATGGACTGATGAGACCCTCCATCTTCTCCCACCGTAATTCCTGCATGAGTTGCAGCAATTTTGACATTCAATCTTGGGTAACAAATGGAATTTCTAATGATTTCAAAAGCTCTGCCTGTAGCAAAAACAGCAAAAGTACTGGCAAAAGGAATTTTTCCTGTAGTGGCAAGTCCCGCTGCCATTCCCATCAAATTTTGCTCGGCGATACCTGCATTAATAAAGCGTTTTGGAAAGTGCTTTGCAAATCCTGCTGTCTTAGTGGATTTGGATAAATCCGCATCCAAGACTACAATATCTTTATTTTCTTTTCCCAGTTCAATTAATATATTTCCATAGGATTCTCTTGTAGCAATCATATTGTTTCCCCCTAGGTATTATTATCGACTATCGAATATTTCGTTCCAGTTCTTCAATGGCTTTAGCTCGCTCTGCCTCTGACGGGGCCACTCCATGCCAGCCTACTTGATTCTCCATGAAGGAAACACCTTTTCCCTTACTGGTTTTCGCAATAATTGCCGTTGGTTTCCCTTTGACTTCTTTTGCCTGTTTAAATGATTTTTCAATATCCGTAAAGCAATGACCATCAATCTCTATCACATTCCAGCCAAAGCTTTCCCATTTTTCTTTTAATGGATTGACTTTCATAACCTCATCATTCGTCCCATCAATTTGTAAGCCATTATTATCAATGATCGCTACTAGATTATCTAATTTATAATGGGAAGCCGCCATGGCAGCTTCCCAAACGATTCCTTCTTGAAGCTCTCCATCACCTAACAAGGTATAAATCCGATATGATTTCTCATCGATTTTGCCTCCTAATGCCACACCCACTGATGCGGAAAAACCTTGACCCAATGATCCTGTCGACATTTCTACGCCAGGAATTTTCAGCATATCAGGATGCCCCTGCAGAAAACTTCCCAGCTTTCTCAAATTAGTCAATTCACTAGTATTAAAAAAGCCTTTCATAGCAAGAGTTCCATATAGTACTGGAGCTGCATGCCCTTTACTCAAAATAAACCGATCTCGATCCGGATTGTCTTTGTCTTCACTATCGATTTTCATTTCTTTAAAGTATAGGCAGATTAAAAGATCGGCTGCCGATAAGGCTCCTCCCGGATGCCCAGATCCCGCCGCGGCTAACATATTGATAATATGGATTCGTAATTGATTTGCATATATTTTCATTGGCTCCATAAAAAAACCTCCCTGCATATTTACTATTGCTGCTTTCCAAGTTCATAATCGAGAATAAACTGTATCCGCTGTGCATGCTTACCTGCATCAAAGGATGCTGCAAGCCATTCCTTCGTAATCTCCAGTGCCAAGCCACTGCCGATTACTCTTTCTCCCATACATAATATATTAGAATCATTATGTGCTCTTGTGGCTTTAGCGGAAAAAGTATCGTGCACGACAGCGGCCCGGATCCCTTTTACCTTATTAGCCATAATTGACATTCCTATGCCAGTACCGCAAATTAGAATCCCTTTCCAATCATCATTACCGGCGACTTTCTCAGCTACGCGCTTTGCAATAGGTCCGTAATTAACACTGTCTGCAGAATAAGCACCCACATCTTCCATTTCTATTTTCAATTCTTTTAGCAGACTAATAACCTTTTCTTTGAGTGTAAAACCCGCATGGTCACTGCCAATTATAATTCTTGTATTTTCCATTTCATTCTCGTCCCTTCTTTTTAAAGAAGTATCACTTATACCTCACTTAACACTCTTTCCCCTCAGGAAAGACGATGACTTTACCAAAAAAGCTATCACGTTTATATATTTTTTCAAAAGTTTCGGGGATTTGATCCAGAGAAATCCGATGTGTTACCATAGGCTTAACCTTTATCTTACCTTCTTTCATGAAATGCAGTGTAGTAGGCCATTCTTTCCCGGGAAATGGACCGGAAACCGCATTCCAGGAACCTAATATTGTCAACTCATTTCGCACTATTTTTTCAAAATATTCCCGGGAAATCGCCACATCCCCGTAAGGAATTCCCATGAATACAACAGTACCACCTTTTTTAGGCAGCGATAAAACCTGTGCACTTGTAAATGGATTTCCTGCAGATTCTACAGCAATATCAACACCACTGCCTCCCGTCATCTCTTTGGCAGTCTGTATTGGATCAATGTCTTTTGCATTAATGCACAAATCGGCACCTAACTCTTTAGCAATCTCTAACTTTTCATCAAAGATATCAATGGCAATTACCTTTGCGGCACCAAATATTTTGGCGCATTGTAC
>JBEQCC010000461.1:0-3332 GCA_041639455.1 Pelosinus sp.
ATCCCATAATAAGAACACTACTAACAAGATTACTAATAATCTCTAAATCCGCTAATATAGAAATAACAGTTAGCCCACCAAGAAATGACATGCTCGACTTTAAATCAATAAAAGGATACCGTTTTAAAACGAGATAGACAATTCCAAATACCGCCAAATCAATACATACCCAAATATAAGGATTAATAAATATATATTTGACAACATTACCACCAATCATTACCATAAAAATCCGCAACCATATTTGATTCATTCCATTCCCTCCTTTTAATGATATGCTTTTACTATAAATAATAAATCATACTCTTGTCAACTTTTTACCAAGCATATAATGATTAAAGACAATTTTCACTTAACAACTCTTAAATGCACATGCCCCTTTCTACTTAATGAAATAATAAGTCCAATACCAGCAAAACAGGCACCAATCATTAATGCAAGATGATATGCTGACAAAAATGCACTCATATACGCATCCTGATTCAAAATTAAAACCCCTGCCAACTCCTGCTGTCTCTTACTTTCAAAGACAGATACAGCTACTGCGGTACCACTTACCATCCCAACATTGCGCATCAAGGCACTAATTCCGCTTGCTAAACCTACTTTTCTAACAGGCACGGAACTTAATACACTATTATTATTCGGTGATTGAAACATCCCATTACCAATCCCCATAATCCCCTGACCTATAGCAACATGCCAGATAGTAGAATATGCGTCTAATGTAGCTAAATAGAACAAACCTAGCATCAAGATTCCTAAACCGCTGCTGGTTAATAGTACTGGGCTAACTCGTTCTGATAAATAACCACTAAGAGGAGCAGCAATTGCCATTAACAGGGGAAAAGGAGTAATTGCCAAGCCAATCTGAGTTGGTGTCAGCAGCAATACAGAGTGCAAATAAAATGGCATGAGCATATTATTAGAAAACATGGCCATAAAAGACAATAAACCTGATGCATTCCCCGCAAGAAAAGGCCAACGTTTAAATAAAGATAAATCAATCATCGGCTCTTTAATTCTGCCTTCAAACCAGATAAAAGTACTCAGCAATAACAGGCTTAAAATGCCAATACTGCCTGTTATGAAAGAATTCCAGCCCCATTCATGTCCTTCACTTAATACCACGAGTAAACCTGTCATTCCCAAAGCAAATAAGATAGCTCCTTTAAAATCAAAAGTTCCGGCTGGGTATTTCTTTTCAAATGGTAAAATATAGTATCCTAATAAGTATGCAAGGATTCCAATGGGCAAATTAATGTAAAAAATCCATTCCCAATTAAATAGTCCTACCAAAATCCCACCCAAACTCGGTCCAGTCATAGCAGCTAACGCCACTACAGTACCATTCATTCCTAGGACTCGCCCTCGCTCTTTGCCAGGGAATGTTACACTTATAATTGCAGGAGCATTGGACATTAACATGGATGCGCCAGTACCCTGCAGCACTCTTGAAACTACTAAATACCAAATCGTACTCGATAAACTGCACAATAGTGAACCAATTGTGAAAATCGCAAATCCTAATAAATAAATCTTACGCCGACCATACATATCACCAATCTTACCAAACAAAGGCAACAAACTTGAAATAACCAATAAATATGCCGTTACCACCCACTGCACATCTGTTAATTCTACGCCAAAACTAGCAGCAATTAAAGGTAGAGCGACATTTACAATGCTAGAATCCAAAACTGCCATAAATGTCCCCATTACAGTAACAATGAAAATCAGCCAGCGATAATAGGGTAAATTCTTCAACTTATCTTGCATCGTTTAGCCTCCATACTAATTAAACGCAAATTCTCATTAATACTATATACAAAAATAGCAAGGTCCATCCCCTGCCATTTTTTGTATATCACATTTGATTCATAGAAACTGTTTAATCCCGTCCACATTCTTCATCAATTAGCTGCGTATATGCGGCTTGCAATTTATGCGTAATCGGACCGACCACTCCATCATTCACCAGTTTTCTATCAATAGAAATAACGGGCATAATTTCGGTACTAGTCCCTGACAAAAATGCTTCCGACGCGCTTTTTACAAAAGATACATCAAATGCTTTTTCCAAAATGGTCAAATCTAACTCTTTCGCAAGTCTTTCTAATAAAATAGTACGAGTTATACCTTTTAAAATTAAATTTGTCGCTGGATGCGTCCAAATCACTCCATCTTTCACTACAAAAAAGTTGCTGCTCGTCCCTTCGGTTACAGAACCATCTCTTACCATTACCGCTTCATAACAGCCAGCTTCTTTCGCCTGCTGCTTACCCAGTACATTACTTAATAAGTTTAAGGATTTAATGTCACAGCGCAGCCAGCGTTCATCAGGTATTAATATGATTTTCACACCATTATCCCGCAATTCCTGCTTAATAGGTCCACTAGGTCGAATGGACATTGTCAAGCATGGTACTACTTGTTCAGGAAAAGGATGGACTCGCGGAGCAGCACCTCGCGTAATTTGCAAGTAAATGGCTCCTTCTTTAATACCACTTTCTTTGATTAAAGCCTCATGGAATTGAACCAACTCTTCAAAAGTATATGTTGCAGGAATGCGAATAGCTCGCAAAGACTGGTACAATCGTTCTAAATGTGGCCTTATGGCAAAACATTTACCATTATATACTTTGGTAACTTCGTATACTCCGTCACCAAATTGATGTCCTCGATCTTCCATTGTAATAACATTCTCATTCATCTCAACAAATCTTCCGTTTATTAATCCTAGTTCCTTCATTACTAAATCCTCCTAAAATTTTTAATATGCATAAAAAGCTCTTTTGCTCCTTGCCGCTTCCTTCACAGCAGGCAAGCAGGAATATGATAGCTTTATTGCGAATAAAATAATTTTACATAAATCTAAACAGAAAGGACTTTTATCATGTCTCAAAAAAAAATAATGGCAATTGAATATATTCGGGGCATATCCATGCTTGGGGTGATTGGCATTCATACTGGAGCCTACTCCTTAAGTAATCCCAAAGTAAACATTCATTTGTTTGCTTTATTAGAGATCCTAACACGCTTCAGTGTTCCAATCTTTTTCTTTGCTTCAGCCTTTGGCTTATTTTTCACACAAAACCTTACAGCAAAATTTAACTACAAAGACTTTCTCTTTAGACGATTGCGCACCGTTTTAGTCCCCTATCTTGTTTGGTCCATTATATATATGATACATTATACCTTCGTAAGTGGTGATAGTACCATATGGCACCCTCCCCTTCTCTATGATTTTGCCTTCTTTGGGCTGGCCTCCTATCAGCTTTACTTTCTGATTATTCTATTATGGTTTTATGCCCTCATGCCTCTATGGCGAA
>JBEQCC010000462.1:0-3304 GCA_041639455.1 Pelosinus sp.
TACTTTTGGCAAAAAATTAAGTCCGAGAAGAAAATTGTACCAAGCTATTATTGATAAGATACTGATAAAGAAATTTTCTCAATTAACTGCTGATGATTTAATACATCAAAATCCAAGTATCACTACTACAGAGGAATTAATTAAATTCTTTGAAACCTTATATTGTAAATCCATATCACCTAATGATATTGTAAGTGTGATTTACTTTTCAGAAGTAACCGAATAAAGAAAGTCATTCAGTTATTGGTATTATGCCGAATAGCAATTCAACTTGGTACCAAATGCTGGAATGAGAAGGTACTTTTTGAAATAGACTCTAATATAAAAATGCACGAAATAACTAATTTCTTAGTTATTTCGTGTATTTTTATATTGTTTATTTTTTTATTAGAACGATTATCTAAAGTAAATGAATCCTACGTGTGCACTCCATGAACTTTCCAGAAAAAGGAGTTTTTGAGTTTTCGTTGAAAGAATTAGAGTATACCAAAGGGCATGAGTGGCGAACTATCCGAAAAGATTCAATGTGAGGCTGCGCTTATTGCATTGCAAAAAAAACTTCACATCCAATCTCCTGGTGAACTATCGGAAGGAACATTTGAGGAATATAAAGAAATGATCCATAGTGATGTTTTGATAAAATGTGCAGTGTATGAAAATTCGCGCACGATAAAAGCGCTAGAGGCATTAAAGCAGGGAGACGTATTAGGGTTTGGCGTTTAATGAACCAATCTCATATTTCTTTGCGGGATGATTATGAAGTGACGGGCAAAGAGAAACAAGACAACAGAGTCCTTTATCACTGTAGTTGGGAAAAAATATGAAGAAAGGATTGGTTATGAAGGGACATTCTATATTGCAAGCATAGGTGATGGAGCAAGAGAAATAACCAGGGAGGTCATAATATGAGTATTTTAGTTCTAGGTGGTGCGGGCTATATAGGCTCACATGCTGTATATCAGATGATCGATAAAGGCTACCAAGTCGTAGTGGTGGATAATTTACAAACAGGTCATAAAGAAGCAGTTCACCCTCAGACTACTTTTTACCAGGGGGATATTCGAGAAAAAACGTTTCTGCAAGGTGTATTTGCCAAAGAGAAGATTGAAACCGTTATTCATTTTGCGGCTAATTCCATTGTTGGAGAATCGATGACAAATCCAATTCAGTATTTTGATAATAATGTATATGGAACACAAGTGCTTCTGGAAGTTATGAATGAATTTGGTGTTAAAAATATTGTCTTTTCTTCTACAGCAGCTACCTACGGTGAGCCCAAGCAAATTCCAATTACGGAGGATATGCCAACAAACCCTACCAATACTTATGGTGAAACCAAGCTGACGATGGAAAAATTAATGAAATGGTGCGATCATGCCTATGGCATGAAGTATGTATCCCTGCGTTATTTCAACGTGGCAGGGGCAAGAGCAAATGGGGAAATTGGCGAAGATCACAGTACAGAAACGCATTTGATACCATTGGTGCTGCAAGTGGCATTGGGGAAAAGGGAGTATATTACGATTTTCGGTGAGGACTATCAAACAAAAGACGGTACTTGCATTCGTGATTACATTCATGTAGAAGATTTGATTGAAGCCCATATTTTAGCAATGGATTATTTGCGAAATCAAGGTGAGAGCAATATTTTCAATCTTGGCAGCAGCCAGGGATTTTCGGTTAAGGAAATTATCGAAGCAGCAAGGGCAGTCACCAAGCATCCTATTCCAATTAAAATTGGCGAGAGAAGAGCAGGCGATCCCAGTACCTTAATCGCTTCTGCGGCAAAGGCAAAAAAAATACTAGGCTGGCAGCCGAAGCGTGCTTTGATTCAGCAAATTATTACAGATGCCTGGAATTGGCATCAAAATCATCCGGCAGGCTATAATGACTAGTAAGGAGATCAAGATGAATATCTGTCAAGTAATTCAACAATTGATTGATGATGCATTAGCATTAAACTTTATTGGGCAGGAAGATGAGATATATGTAAGAAATCAAATACTATGTCTTCTGGGAATGAATGATTTCATAGTACCTGAAAAAATAGAAAAAAATGAAGATAAAATCCCTGATTTACTAGAAAAATTGGTGGATTATGCATGGAAAAACGGTATCATTGAAGATTTGTTTGATGAAAAAGAAATCTTATCAAGTCATATCATAAATTGTTTTATGCCGAAGCCGTCTATGGTCAATCGGTGTTTCTATGAAAAGTATCATCAGAACCCGGCAAAGGCAACGGATTACTTTTATGCACTGAGTAAGAATAGTAATTATATCCAAACCAAACGGATTGCAAAAAACATTAATTATCAATCTCAAACGGAGTATGGAACATTAGACATTACCATCAACTTATCGAAACCAGAAAAAAATCCTAAAGATATTATGAAGGAAAAGGAAATAAAAAGCACAAATTACCCGAAATGCTTATTGTGTGTCGAAAATGAAGGTTATGCAGGGCGAATCGGCCATCCTGCTCGTTCTAATCATCGCTTGATTCATTTGAATTTGGCTGGCGAGCCCTGGTATCTGCAATATTCACCTTATGTTTATTATAATGAGCATTGCATTGTACTTTCTAAGGAACATCGTGATATGAAGATTGACCGCCAGGGATTATTGCGTTTGGTATCTTTTGTGGAGCAATTTCCGCATTATTTTGTCGGTTCTAATGCGGACTTGCCAATTGTAGGAGGATCTATTTTATCCCATGATCATTATCAAGGCGGCAGATATGAATTTGCTATGGCAAAAGCAGCGGATGAGTATCTCTTTGCATTACAGCCCTTTCCCAATGTGAAAGGTGCAATTGTGAAATGGCCTATGTCTGTTATTCGGTTAAGAAGTCAAAAGGCTGAGGAGTTAATAGCTGCTGCTAACTGTATTCTGGAGTCTTGGAGAGAATATGATGATCCAACTGCAGATATTTATGCATATACAGAAAAAACGCCTCACAATACGATTACACCCATAGCCAGAAATCGGGATGGTATACTGGAGTTGGATCTTGTATTACGCAATAATCGTACCAGTGAGGAACATGTCTTAGGAATCTTCCATCCTCACAGCGATGTGCAGCATATAAAAAAAGAGAATATTGGATTAATTGAAGTAATGGGACTGGCAGTTTTGCCTGCAAGACTGATTCCGGAACTGCAGGAAGTAGAAAAGTATATACTCAGTAAGGAGCATGATATTGCAGAATATCATAGATCCTGGGCAGAACAGCTGCGCAGAAAATATAAAGAACAAGCGCACACAGAAATTCATCGTGCGCGATCGTAGAGGTTGATAGGCA
>JBEQCC010000463.1:0-3320 GCA_041639455.1 Pelosinus sp.
TCTAACACATGATACAGAAATAAGAAATTGGTTGGACAATACTACTAATTCACAGGAGTGGTCTAAAGTTGAGGTACAACTGCTTTCAGAGGAGTTAGTCTGTAATATCACGGGAAAGGTTTACAATGCATTTACAAAACGTCAAAAAGATGTTCTTCGAAATCCTCAGAACCTAGCTATGTGGGTGGAGATTAATAATCAAGGTGAATTTCAGCTTTTTAGATCGGCAAGTGAGTTACTAAAGAGATTCTGGGATCTGAAGATGCAGCAGCTGGAGAGTCATTGTAACATTAGCATTGAAGGTATAAACAAGGTTATTGATGCGATAATTGATTGGGGAGAAAGGCATGGAAAGATTTCTGTACCTGCGCGAGTAGCAAAACATTTGTCGCCTAAAGTAACTGATGCCTTAGAATCATACGGAATTATTCAAGTACAGCATGAAAAAATTAGCTTTTGTCACCAAAGCTATCTCGATTTTCTTATTGCATCCCGACTAGTGCTACAGGTTTCTGAGGGTGGAAGCATTCTAGATTGGCTCGGAGCAAAAGATAACCAAAGCCTGTTTCGCCGTGAGCAACTACGGCAGGCACTTTCCATGATTAGTGATGAGGACCCAGAGGTTTTTCTCGGAGTCATGAAATCTATATTGCCCGCTGAACAAGTTCGGTTTCACCTAAAGCATTTAGTACTTGAAGTTGTTGGTCAGTTAGATGTTGATAATGATTTGCTTACCGATTACTGCTTAAAGATGCTTAGTGACGATTATTGGAGGTTACATTTAATTGAGACAGTGTTTTATGGTAATGTGTATTGGGTATCGGTGTTAGTTAACCAACGAATAATACAAGAATGGTTACAATCAGAGGTACAACGTGAGGTGGATGATGCATTAGGGTTATTAGGGTCTGTAACAAATAAAATTGGTGACATTGTGGCAGATATACTTACTCCTTTTATTTACGCAATAGAAAAAGGGTGGCCATCCAAGATTTTGAATGTAATCGGATGGGACGTTGATAATGACTCTAACAAAATATTTGACTTAAGATTACAACTCGTACGCTTAGGTTTCATTGCGTCTATACTTGACTGGAGGCGAATTTGCAAAAATAGCCCTAAAAGAGCTTTGAAATTAGTAGAGGCTGTCTTATCGGAGTGGAGTATTGATGATGACGAGAAAGAACAAAAAAGATCTAAAATTGATGAAGGATTATATCATCATGATATTGAGGCTTTGGTAGAGGCTGTGGGGGAGAATCCCACCGATACTTGGGAATTACTTATGCCTCATGTGATTCGTTTAACCTCAATTAACGCACCAGATTATGATTATCGGATAGAAAGATGGTATAGTGACACGTATGGTTCCTGCGAAAAACTTGGATATGTCGTGATTGACCTTCTGATTGCTGCGGGTAAGATTATAGCTGCTAAAACGCCTGAAAGGTTGATGGAGTACACTAAAGAAACCGAGAACTGCAAATCGCAGTTCGTAGATAGAATCTTGATGAAGGTGTATGCTCACCTCCCTAAAAAATTTGCGGATAATGGAGTTCTATGGTTATTGAATGACTTAGAAAGATTAAGTCTTGGCGATAGCGATGTTGAGTATAAGGGGATGCCTGCGTTTTTTCTTATTAAGGCATTATCACCTCATTGTTTAATAAGTTTATTCCAAAAATTAGAAGTATCACTGACTAGATACATAACTGCTTATAATAAAACGACAGCTAAAAGCTACCGCGGGGAAACTAAGCGTGGTGTGTACTTTGATTTTTGGGGCAGAATGCAGTATTTACTTTTACCAGCTCTTTCATCAGAGCGGCGAAGTGAATCAACTAATAAATTAATTGTTGCTTTGGCTAGAAAATATGAAAGGTACTCCAAAGAAGATTTGTATGGTCGTCATCGCTCTAAGGGGGGGAGCATAGGGTCGACGCTCGGTCCTAATTTGAAACGCATAAGTAATAAAGCCTGGTTAAAAATCATTTCAAATAAGAAAGTGCCTATCAATAGTAACTATCGAAGCTGGAGGCAAGTAGATGATGAGACTATATTAGAATCTTCAATTTGGCAGTTTGCATCAAGTTTATCTGTGAGTGCCAAATGGTATCCTGAGAGATTTGGTAGGCTAGGCCTTGAACTTCCTACAGATACACACCCACGATATGTTTCAGCCATCTTAGATGCAATGATGCTGTCTAAGCCCGACGAAGCGTTTCCGCCGGAGGTAATCAACTTATGGGAACCTGCATCAATTAATACTGTACTTGCAGTACTGGATAATTTTCCTAATATTGATGAATATTATGTTGCACTAAATTTTTGTAGGCTTGTCAGAAATCGTGCATCAGAAGATTGGCCGAACGATGTAATAAAAAAAGTAGTTGATATTGCTCTTAATTTCAAGGAAGTTGATACTCAGTTAAAGGATGAAGCAACTGCTCATGACATTTTAAATAAGACGATAAATTCTGTTCGAGGTGTAGCCATTGAGGCACTTGCAAAATTATTATGGAATCATCCCTATTTGTTTGACCGTTACAAATCTAGCATCTATACTTTGGTGTTAGATGCGAATCCTGTAGTAGCGGTAGCAGTCATTGAATTATTATTGCCTGTGTATAATTTTGACCGAGACAAGGCTGTTGAATGGTTCTGTCAGGTAACAAAGAATGACGCACGTGTTCCTGCATCGCATTACGCAGTTGAATTTTTCAACTATACAATACAGAGATATTATGAGCAACTACGTCCCATTGTTCAATCGATGATATCGTCAAATTATCCAGATGTAGTTAGCCGTAGTTCAGCGCTTGTAATGGCATATAATCTTTTCTATAGTTTATTTACAGAAGAATTAGAGTCATGTATTAAAGGGTCAACCTATCAAAAAAAAGGCGTTATAAAGAATGCAGTCAGATTTATCGCCGACAGGAATTATGCCCCGAGATGCAGAGAGGTTTTGCAATTTTTAATAAATGACAAAGATGATGACGTGCTAAGGGAAATAAGTGGTATGTTCAGGAAAGATGTCTTAGCTGTATCGGAAAATATGCCATTCTTATTGGAATATATCAAGTCTAAGGCGTTTTATAAAGGGGTAGGTGTCTTTATCTGGTACTTAAAGGATTTTAAGGATGCTTTACTACCGTTTGCCGAAGTCATCCTTTCCATTGGTTCCGAACTCACTAGTGTGCAAAATCAAAGCAAAGAGGACTACAATCAGTGGTCTGGTAGGGTGGTATATGACTTATCTCCGTTACTGTTACGGCTATATGAGCAAGCGCAAAACCTTAAACCCGATATTGCTGCAA
>JBEQCC010000464.1:0-3313 GCA_041639455.1 Pelosinus sp.
GGACACGGTTTCGCGAGTCGCCCAGTGCCGCGGAATCATGTACGCACCGGCCATTCTCGACATGGGCCAGGTCCAGTCGCTTTTACAGCTGCTTTATATCTGTGGCAACAATAGCTAGCGGAATCCTCAAATCTGAAAATTTTTTTCCTTTTGTTAATAAATGTATAATTTCCAATACTTTGTCACCAGAAACAATTCCCATTTTTGAAATCATAAAGTCCATCCAATGGCGAGGCTTCAAGTGTTTCGCTAATCGTAAAATAGTTTCTGGCGTTTGTCCCGAACAATATAAAGCTCCAATTAAGCTACCAATACTACAACCTGCAATGTAATCAATAGGAATTTTTTCCCTTTCTAAGACCTTGAGCACACCAATATGTGCTAACCCTCTTAATCCACCAGATCCAAGAGCCACGCCAATTTTCGGCCGCATCAAACCACTCCTTAGAAAATAGTAAGAGATACATCCCCAGCTATTTTATTAATTCCTATCTCATATAGTTATATTATCTCTCATATTTCAATATATATTAAAGACCGCCTGATAGGAGAGGAGATAATTATATGAGAATTTTCGGCAGAGGAAAACGGTACCATTCCCGTCTACTAGCATATTTTATGGCGTTTAGTGTAGTCATTATTACTATTTCTATGGTAAATTACCCAAAAGAAGCATTTGAGTCTGCGATTATGGGACTAAATTTATGGTGGACTGTTGTTTTCCCTTCCTTATTACCTTTTTTTATTTTATCCGAACTTCTAATGGGATTGGGTGTAGTTCATTTTATCGGTATTTTACTAGAACCATTAATGAGACCTGTTTTTAATGTGCCAGGAGTGGGAGCTTTTGCTTTATCTATGGGATTAGCCTCGGGCTATCCTATGGATGCTGTAATAACGAGTAATTTTCGAAAAAATCGACTCTGTACTGCTGTTGAGGCGGAACGACTATTATCTTTTACCAATACAGCCGACCCTCTATTTATGTTTGGCGCCGTTGCTGTTGGCATGTTTGGGATGCCAGAATTAGGTGCAGTTATTGCACTGGCGCATTATCTTTCTAGTTTCCTTGTTGGAATTATCTTTCGCTTCCACGGTCACGGACGAGATGATTATACTAACGAAACAAAAATAGCAAAGGGTAATATCTTGCTAAGAGCCTTTCGGGCTCTATACGCTGCTAAACAGGAAGATAAACGCTCCATGGGGCAATTATTGGGCGATTCAGTAAAGAATTCAATGAATACCATCTTATTAATTGGTGGCTTTATTATCCTTTTCTCTGTCTTTTTGCGTATTTTATCTATTGTCGGCATTACTGATATATTAGCAACTGTTTTTGCAGGATTATTAGGACTGATCGGTTTCACCACAAATCTTGCTCCTGCTTTAGTAAGCGGTTTATTCGAAATCGATTTAGGTGCACTAGCAGCAAGCCAAGCCGATGGATCGTTACTTGAGAAAACAGTAGTCGCAAGTATAATCATTGCATGGAGCGGCCTTTCAGTACACGGGCAAGTAGCCAGCATCGTTATTGAGTCAGGCATACGAATGTTCCCTTATATGGTAGGAAGGCTTTTGCACGCGTTTTTAGCAGCGATCATTACAATATTCTTAATGAAATCTTCCTTTATGAATGCCACACAACTATTTATTTTACCAGTTCTACTGACTCCTAATTCAACGCCTGTTAGTTCATTTCTTACAAGAATTGAGCAAGTAAGTTATCAGATTTTAGTAGTGCTAAGTATTATGATTGCCTTATCTATTGCGATACACATTAGCAGAGAATTATATGGATATATAAGAAAAAGAAGCTATTAATTCTTTAGAATCCACATAACACTTATAAGATTTGCAAAACAAAGCAGCCATAAAAAGGAAAAAGATACTCCTCTTTATTTTTACGGCTGCCTTGCTAGTGAGTCTTATTTTATTTCTTTTGTTGTTGGTGAAGTTCACTGTGCCCCTGCCTAACAACTTCTAATGCTTTTTCTAAATTCCCTGAAAGATGCTTAAAAACTTGATCAGCATATGCCACTGCATCATCATGCAAATCGGATGCTTGTTTATGTGCTTGGGTAAGAATCTCAGCACTCTGCTCTTGTGCTTGTTTTGTAATCATATTTTCATCAGTTAGTTTAATTGTATAGCTCTTAGCTTTTTCAACAATATTTTGAGCTTCTTTTTGAGCATCTTCTAAAATACGTTGCCGTTCTTCCATGATCTTACTAGCATCAGAAATTGCTTTTGGCAACGCCTCCCGTAATTCATCAAGCAACCGGGCAACATCATCTTCTTCTAAAACTCTTTTATTCGTAAAAGGCACACGTGCAGCATCGATTAATAGTCCCTCTAATTCATCTAAGATTCCTTCAATAGTCATAAAACCTCTCCCCATTCGGTATTACTTACAATACATTCTTCATTAAAAATGTTTTAGTGTAAATTCCGTGTATCACAACGCTAGTGCTATCATAAAGAAAACTTGATTCTGATGGAGTTTAAACTCCACCTGAATTCTAGTCACACTTAGCCGCTCTTGACTCTCACTTGTAGAAAGTGGGCGTCTTAGAGTGGTTTAGTCATCGGATAATTAGATTTTTTCAATCCGACTACCAATTCTATCTTCTACACCCTTAGGCACCAATCCTGTTATACAGCCACCAAAGCTAGCCAATTCTTTTATTCCACTTGAACTTATGAATGAATATTCACTACTAGTCATAATAAATACCGTTTCTAACGTCGGATCGATTTTTTTTATTAATAATGCCCGCTGAAATTCATATTCAAAATCACTTAATGCCCGCAAACCTCTAACAATAATATTAGCATTTTGTTGATGAGCGTACTCATTCAGTAAGCCTGAAAAAGAATCAATGCGAATATTAGGGATATGCTTAGTTGTTAATGTTAATAATTCTACCCTCTCCGCCATATCAAAAAGAGGCTTTTTATTGGGATTATGAAATACGGCTATAATTAATACATCAAATAATTTACTAGCCCTTTCAAAAATATCAATATGACCATTGGTTACTGGGTCAAAACTTCCTGGACAAACTGCGATGCGCACTATCTAACCTCCTGATTGGTATTATATAATAAAAAACTGATTAATGTTTCTCCATATTTTTCAACACGTCTTAGCTGCAAATGATCCCATTGATTTTTTATTTCTTCATGCTTAGAATGTTCAATAACAAGTATCCCTTTTGGATTTACTATTGCATTTGTTTCAATTTTTTCTAATACTTTTTCAACGAATCCTTTATTATAAGGAGGATCGCAAAAAATTAAATCAAATGAA
>JBEQCC010000465.1:0-3289 GCA_041639455.1 Pelosinus sp.
TTTTATCCCGCCCTCAACGTCGGACTCAATATTCAGTACTAACAGAGGCTCATGCAAGGATATTCGCAGCATAAACCATCCATTACCACTGGATTCATCAGCAGATACTCGTATGCCATCATAATTCTCAGCAACAAGGCTCCATCCTTTTACTTTCTCTACCTGCTGTTCTAGATCTTCCAGAACAGCAGCTCCTCTTACCCGAAAATCCTTATCAAGAATAGGGATTCTAATTTCATCACTCTCATAAGGAAACTGTAAGGTTTCGATTACACTTTGTATTTCTTTCTTGTCCTGACGTAACTTTGCCATTTTGATTAGTATTTTGGCAATCAGATAGGCACCATCATCCAAGAAATAATTTTCTTTGCAGGCAGCATGACCGGAAGTTTCAATCGCCAAATGGCAGGGCTCTCCCGCGGCATTAAGCCGTTTTGCCTCGTTTATTACATTCTTATAACCTCGTTTAAAGCGACGCTGTCTCCCCCCTTGCTCCTCAATAAACTTACGTAAGCCAGTAGAGGTAATAGAGTCCGTGACGATCACCGATTGAGGGTGCTCATCCAGAACAATGACAGAGAGCAAAGCGATCAAGGCATTGCGATTTATTTCCACACCATTGCTGCTGACAATGGCCGCTCGATCCACATCGGCATCAAAGATAATCCCCAAATCAGCCTTGGTGCCAAGCACTGCCTTCTTCAATGAATCCATAGCTGTCTGATTTTCAGGATTTGGAGAATGATTGGGGAAAGTCCCATCTGGTTCTAGAAACTGACTTCCCGTTGTATCCGCTCCTAATGGCTCCAAAACCTTTGCCGCGAAGAACCCTCCCGCACCATTGCCTGCATCGACAATAATATGGCAGCCTTGCAAAGGCTTTTCATAATTCTGCTGAGAGTTAACTCCCTTGCGAATCGTATGTACCAGCAGCTCGGAATACTCCGCAATCAAATCCTTCTTATAGACAACGCCCTTACGCTCACTACAAATAGATTCAGATTGCGATGCATTCTCTAAAATGGCAGCGATATCTTCCTTTTCACAACCGCCCTCTTTAGTAAAGAACTTTAGGCCAGTATGGTAAAATGGAAGATGACTGGCTGTTATCATGACAGCTCCATCACATTGGTAGTTCTCTAAAATAGTCGTCATGAACATGGCTGGTGTTGTACTCATACCACAATCATAAACATCACAGCCTAATTCAGCTAATCTTTCAATCAAAGCCGTTTTTAATTCCGGACCTGACAACCTTGAATCCATACCAATCGCAATCTTGCAGCTAGCTGCCTGTATGTTCTTTACCTCCAGCAGCCATTGTCTAAACCCAGAGCCAATCGCTCTTACCATCGTTGACGTAAGAGTCACTGCATTCTGCGGTGTTGCAATGGCAATCCCTCGTATATCCGTGCCATTTTGCAGTCGTTTCCAACTTTCCCTCATAATTAACACCTACCTATTCTTTAAGATATCCTGAACGAAATCAGATAAATTGCCCTCGGTAAAGAGATATCCAGGTATGCCAGCGCCTTTAGCTGCCTCAATATCTCGCTGCATATCACCAATCAGAAAGGATGCAGTAAGATCAACGGGCCACTCCTGGCACGCCTGCTCAATAAGCCCTGGTAAAGGCTTGCGGCACTTGCAGATCTTCATATATTTTTCTGTGATTCCTTCCGGATGATGAGGGCAGAAATAAAAAGCGTGAATGACACCACCATGCTTTTCCAGTTGTTCTCCCATATAGCTATGAAGAGCATACACATCTTTTTCCTCAAAAAATCCTCGGGCAATGCCGCTCTGGTTGGTAACAACAAAGACAAAATAGCCCTGATCATTCAGCATCTTAATGGCATCTATTGCCCCAGGCATCCATTCAAACTCTTCTTGTTTATATAGATAGCCTCGATCAAGATTTAAGACACCATCACGATCAAAAAATACGGCTGCTCTTTTCTTCATGTCCTCGCTCTCCCATCCAGAAAATCTCTTAAAATTATTACTTAGCCATAACTAAGCAAATTCCTGCAATTTTTCTAGCCCCTTCTCCTCAATCCTCTCGGACACGCACATACCTCATCGTCATTGATACGCAAAATGGTAAATTGACCTAAGCAAGTTTTTTTGAACCAGTAGTACCTCTATAACACTGGATGCCTGACTCCCATGGTCGCACATCTGAGAATGTGCAACTTATCGGTATTGCCGCCTTTTCTGGGGTAAAACAAGTATATTTTTTTGACATATATATGCGCCTCCTATCGATGAACAATTGCTACCTCACCGACGAGAATGCCGGTGCCAATGAAGCACTCTTTCAGCCCGTTTGCGCAAATTATTCACCAATAGCAAGACAAAAATCCCCATAATATATAGTAATGAAATGGCTACGTCTTTTTGCCCGCTGCTCCAAAGCACGGCCGCTCCAATCCCTGTGCCTGTCAATAAAATAGTCCACACCAGTCGATTTGCTAAAGTTTCTTGAAACCGTAACTGTCTCAAGACAGGTCCCATTTCCACCTTGACTTGAACATCCCCAGCACGAAGATCTCGCAAAGTTTGCTCCAGCAATGGCGGAACCTCCACTCCCGCTAAAACTACTTTTTTGGTCTTCTGCCAAACCAATTGCAGAAGTGAAAAGTCTTGACCAAGAACCTGTTTTGCATAGGGCTTAATCACTGCCAAGATGTTCATATTGGGATCCAGCCCTGTTGCAATCCCTGACAGGGTACCTACAGCTCTGCCCAAAAAAGTATAATGTACAGGAATCTGAAAGGGCTGAGAATAAATGAACTCACGTAACTCTTCTAAAAGCCCATCAATTTTTAGTTTCCCTAGCTCCTCCAGCTGCATATCCTGCAGGCCTGTCAATAACAAGGCAATTGCCTTTTGCAAGCTTAAAAGATTGGCAGCCGGCTTAATAAATCCCAATTCTTGCAAAGCATGGGACACTTCTTCAGCATTATTGTTGATTACTCCACCAATTAATTTACGGACAGCCTTTTTGTTATGGTCTGTAATCCTGCCCACCATACCAAAATCAATAAAAATAATGCCACCATCCGGTCTCACAAACAAGTTACCTGGGTGAGGGTCGGCATGGTAAAACCCGTGTATTAAAGCTTGCTTAAGGTAGGAATCGACTACATTTCCCGCGACATTTTTGGGGTTAATTCCTGCTGCTAACAAACCGGCACGATCTGTCACCTTATACCCCGATACGAACTCCAGAGTCAACACTCGCTGTCTTGAATATTTCGGATAAACAGCTGGTACAGAAATCATC
>JBEQCC010000466.1:0-3243 GCA_041639455.1 Pelosinus sp.
CTTCATGCCTGCTTTTATGTGTAGATTGATTTTTCGCAGCACTTCATCATTCTCAATGTAGTACCTAAAGGTTATATTTTCAAGTTTTATTTCGCCTTTAATCTCTGATAATCGAATTGCATCTGGTAAACAGGTTGGTTCTGGTACTGCATTTAATATATCTCCGATTCTTGTAACAGCAAGCTTTGTCTGCTGAAAGGATTGCCACATTCCTACTAAGCGCAATAACGGTGCACCAGCCTGATTCGCCATCATTTGAAAAGCAATAAACTGGCCAATGGTTACTGCTCCATCAATTACCATATATCCGCCAAACCAGATCAATAAGTAGGCAACTAGTTTTTGTGTAAGGCTTCCCCCATTATTTAATACAACGCTGAACTGTGCTTTATCTAAATTGGTACTAACGCTTTTGGCTAATAATCTTTCCCATTTAAAATTGAATTGTGGCTCGACTGCCAGAGACTTTACAGTATGAATGCCCGTTATCGCTTCAACAACAAAAGCATTGTTTTCTGCACTGGCATTCCAAGAATCTTGCAGTCTTTTTTGATACATTGGCGTTCCTACTATATTGATTGCCAATTGAATGGGTATGGCAGCAATAGCAATTAAGGTCAAAGATGCACTATAATAAAACATTACAGCAAAGAATACGGCGGAAAAGCCCAAGTCAATCAGCACCGTCATGGCGGTACCAGTTAAAAATTCGCGAATATTATTTAAAGCAGACACTCTCATCAGAGTATCCCCAACTCGCCTTTTTTCAAAGAATTGTATAGGTAGATGCATCAAAAGACGGAACATTCTAGTACCTAAGATTACATCAATTTTATTTGTGGTATGGGTAAATAAATATGTCCTTATCAGGTTCATTACGGTCTGGAATAGGACTACAAACACCATCCCCACGACGAGTATATTTAAAGTGACTGTTCCGTGATTAACAATTACTTTGTCAATGATTACCTGTGTACATAAAGGTACTACTAGTCCAAATAATTGAAAAAAGAATGCCGCTCCTAAAATTTCTATGAAGTAACGTTTATATCGGACTACAACAGGTATAAACCAAATTAAATTAAATTGTCTACTGATGTCCTTTAAATTAAAGGAGCGCTTACATATAATAGCTTGACCGGTCCAACTAAGAAGGAATTCTTCTAAGGGCATTACGATGGAATGTCCATGCCTTGGAGAAAACAGTGCTATTTTCTTTGCATTATTTTCCCCAATCACTGTATAATCTCCGTTATTCATAATCGCAATTGCAGGAACCGGAATGGCAGAAAGTCCCCTTTTCCCTGACTTTACTACTTTTGCTTTCAAATTTATCTTTTTTGCAGCTTTTATTAAGTCCTTTGGTTCAAAGAGATCATCGCCAATCCCATATTCTTTTGTCAGTTTTTCTTCGTCAATTGGCATTCCAAAGCCTTTGGCTACCACTGTTAAACAAATTTTCCCGGTGTTCATATACCCTAAGGTTTCTTTTTCCGTAATTTTCTCTTCCATGAATACTCCTTTCTTCGGACTCAAAACATATCTTATTTCCAACTTTTATTCACATTCTCACTTATTTGGAGCATTTTATTGAAATATGTTATATACGTATAGATTTTGTCACATATTGAGTATCCTGGCAAGGCTTTCAAGCAACAAGAGGACTAAAGTAACATTTTGTTTTTATAACAAAAAAATTGCTACTCCCAGCACATTACTGAAAGGCAGCAATCTATTTTAAACACAATTATGATGCTCAGTAACGAATGTTCGCTAATCATAAGCTTGTCATAAATCTGTCATATTTTTCTTATATTATAACAATAGAACACTAAAATTGGAAGAATCTAAGAATCGTAACAATAATTTCCAAATGTAAAATGAATCAATTGAAGAGGTGTGACAAAATGAAAATAACAGCAACAACATCCTATCTTAAAGTAGAGATCGCTGACAAAGAAACCATCATTCAAGGAAAAATGCTTACAGACGGATTCATTGCTTTTAGCGATACCATGAATTATTGGGAACCGCCATATGAAGATATCAAAATTAAAGAGAACATAAAAACGGAACTTATAAACTGCCTAATGAAAGGAACTCAGAATTCTGATTTTAAAATCATCTTCACTAAAGAATCAAATTAGTATATTCTAATCCTTAATCTCGCTCTTCTTAAGAGCTTCTCCTGCGGAGATATCAAGCTCAATTTCATTATGATCATCATTTCGGTAAAACACATTGCTTTGATCTGACTCTGCTAAATCTCCTTTGATACAACCATCTAATTGGATATTTCTGTAGGGACTATCCCAACCTCCAGATGAAATTTCTTCAATTTTTGCTACGATCTTATTATCGATATTAGTAATAACTTTCTCTACACTTTTCATTTCTGGTGATATATATCTACTATATAAATCGGTGACAACTTTCACTACCGATCCAACTATACTTCCACGTTCAAACCAACTTTGAACATTGCCAATTTCACGAGTATCACAGATTTCTTCTATTGAATCATTTGCAAAATAGCGATTTACATTTCCTAAATAGACAGCACCTCCTGTAATCCCCCCTTTGGTATCAGTATTAATATCCAACCTACTCCCAACTGATTCTATAGCAATTTTACTTCCTAGGATTGCCTTGTAGTCACTGCTAGGATTCTCAACTCCAAAGCCACTATTAGAACTATTATTTAAGAGCTCTAGTCCAAAACCGCCACTAAAGCTGCTATTGGAAGTCTCTGCTCCAAAGCTTCTATTAGAATTTTTTTCAGAACTATCAGGACTCATTTATTATTACCCCCATTCACTTAGTTCTTTCTAAAAACAAAATTCCTATCTTTATGTTATATTTACCATTAAATATAAAAATCCTGCTATTGATTTACAAAAACTGTAATCAGCAACAAAAGACCAGGTACTGCTGACAGTATCTGGTCTTTTGTTGCTGATTTTTTTATCCCGATCCCTCTTGATTTTTTATTTGAGGCAAATCCATCTAGAATATTGGTCGTCTAATTACGTCAATAATGGTTCCATCCCGATATTCTACAACTCCAACAATCTCATCGCTAAGCTCAATCGCCTCTGGTTTACCACATAGTTTGTACGCAATATCCCTAAGCTCATGTATGGACATGATGGGAAGACCAGAATTTTTTATATTATCAATGATGTCCAATCGTTTAGGATTGATAGCAATTCCTCGCTCCGTAACAATAGCATCCACTGTCTC
>JBEQCC010000467.1:0-3238 GCA_041639455.1 Pelosinus sp.
TGCGATTGGCTTTGGTCCTAAAGTAATTAGTTATAAGCATGGTGA
This sequence comes from Pelosinus sp., assembly GCA_041639455.1. Taxonomy (GTDB): domain Bacteria; phylum Bacillota; class Negativicutes; order DSM-13327; family DSM-13327; genus Pelosinus. The sequence continues at coordinate 46 of JBEQCC010000467.1, forward strand.
GACGCTATATTCTTGGCGCATTATTCCATTAGGCGGTTTCAATAAGATTGCAGGTATGGATCCCGATGAGGAGCAAGATGATCGCTCTTTTAATGCAAAATCGATTCCTGCTAGGATGTTAGTAATTGTAGCTGGATCAACAATGAATTTTGTGTTGCCAGTCTTATTATTTTTAACAATTTTTGTGAGCTCAGGTATTGATACTCCTTCAAGTTCTCCAATTGTAGGTAATGTTTTTGCTGATAAACCTGCAGCGCAGGCAGGATTATCCCTTGGTGATACAATCATTGCGGTGAATAATCAGGAGATTACATCTTGGAGAGAATTTGTAAATGTTGTGCAAATAAATGCTGGTAATAAATTATCTTTAAAATATCAACATAATGGTGAAATTAAAACAACGGTAGTAACTCCAGAATTTGATGAAAAAGCCAATCGTGGCATTATAGGTGTGATGCCGCAAATTGAAAAATATCATCCAGGTTTTATTGAAGCATTTGGTTTAGCTGTTAAGCAAACATATGTAGTAGCGAGCAGTATGGTGGTTGGCATTTCCCAAATGATTACAGGAAAGGTTGCTGCTGAAGTAGCTGGACCAATTGGTGTGGCACAAATGGCGGGTGAAGTAGCGCAATTAGGCTTGATTCCTCTGCTGCAGTTTGCTGCATTTTTGAGCATTAACTTAGGACTGATTAATTTGTTACCAGTACCCATGCTTGATGGTGGGCATTTGGTAACCTTAGTTGTAGATGGATTAAGAGGTAAGCCCTTAGAGAAAAAGCATATGCAATTTATACAAATGATTGGCTTTGCTTTATTGATGCTTTTATTTCTAGTAGCGACCTTTAAAGATATTTCCAGATTAAAGATTTTTTAAGAACGAGATGACTTTTTAGAATGAAATCAAGAGTGGAATTTAAATTTCTTTAAATAAATTAATTGCCGTCTAGATCGTAGGTTTTGAGGTGAAGAAATGACAGAATTTATGCAACGAAGAATGACCGATCCTGTATATGTTGGCAAGGTAATGGTTGGTGGCAGGGCCCCTATCACTGTTCAATCCATGACCAATACCAAAACCGATGATGTAGCAGGTACAGTAGCTCAAATTATGCAGCTGGGTTCAGCAGGGTGTGATATAGTACGTTTAGCGGTACCTGATATGTCAGCTGCATTAGCAATAAAAGAAATTAAATCAAAAGTACAGATACCTCTAATTGCAGATATACATTTTGATTATCGTTTAGCGATTGCTGCAATGGAAAATGGTGTTGATGCTCTGCGAATTAATCCTGGCAACATTGCCGATGCAACTCATGTTGCAATCATTGTGAAAGAAGCAAAAAAACGAAGCATTCCGATTCGTATAGGGGTGAATGCTGGCTCTTTAGAGAAAAGCATTTTAGAGAAATATGGCGGGCACCCTACGCCTGCTGGCATGGTAGAAAGTGCGATGCAGCATATTGCTATCTTAGAAAAATTAGATTTTCGAGATATTAAAGTATCATTAAAAGCCAACGATGTTCCTATGACTATTAATGCGTATCGGTTGATGTCTGAAACAGTTAACTATCCTTTGCACTTGGGAATTACGGAAGCTGGAACCATTAAATCGGGAATGATTAAATCAGCGGTAGGTATTGGTGCTTTATTAGCACAAGGTATTGGCGATACGATTCGCGTATCTCTAACAGGTGATCCAGTGGAAGAAATAAAAGTTGCAAATGAGATATTAAAGTCTTTAGGATTAAGGGAATATGGACCAACTTTGATTTCATGCCCTACTTGTGGACGGTGTAATATCAATTTGGCAGAAATTGCAGAACAAGTTGAACAAAAACTTAGCCAAGTACGTAAGTCATTTAAAGTTGCTGTTATGGGGTGTGTTGTGAATGGTCCTGGTGAAGCAAAGGAAGCAGATGTTGGAATTGCAGGCGGCAAGGGGCAAGGATTGGTATTTCGTAAAGGTGAAATCGTAAAAAGAGTTTCAGAAGATCAGTTAGTAACAGCATTATTTACAGAAATTGACAAACTTATCGAGGAGGATAATTAAACTATGCTTGTATCACAATTATATGCTCCTACATTACGGGAAACTCCAGCGGAAGCCGAAGTAGTAAGCCATCAGCTAATGCTGCGGTCGGGTATGATTCGCAAAGCCGCTGGTGGAGTTTATACATATATGCCATTGGCTTTGAGAGTACTTAGAAAAATTGAAAATATTGTGCGTCAAGAAATGGATGCTAAAGGAGGTCAGGAATTATTAATGCCTATTATCCAGCCAGCAGAAATGTGGCAGGAAACTGGGCGTTGGGATGTATATGGTGATGAAATGTTCAGGTTGAAGGACCGGCATAACCGAGATTTCTGTCTTGGGCCTACTCATGAAGAAATGATTACCACATTGGTACGCTCAGATGTACGCTCGTACCGGCAATTGCCTTTAAAGCTTTATCAAATTCAAAATAAATATCGTGACGAACGACGTCCCCGTTTTGGATTAATGCGTGGGCGCGAATTTATTATGAAAGATTTATATTCCTTTGATAAAGATGAGGATGGTCTTGCCAAAAGCTATGATCAAATGTATGAAGCCTATACTGCTATCTTTAATCGCTGCGGGTTAACATTTAGGGCTGTGGAAGCTGATGGTGGGGCAATTGGCGGCAGCGGTACGCATGAGTTCATGGTTATTGCTGATTCAGGTGAAGCTGCTATTGTATATTGTCCATCATGTGAATATGCAGCTAATGTAGAAAAAGCGGAATTAAAAGCGATCTCAATAACAAAAGAGGAATTAAAAACCTTAAGTATCGTTGATACACCAGGGACCAAATCAATAGAAGCCGTAACAACTCTACTAGGAATTACCGCTGATAAGACAATTAAGACTCTTGTGTATAATACTGATAAGGGCGTTGTAGTAGCCCTAGTTCGTGGTGACCACGAAGTCAATGAAATTAAGTTGCAGAATCTAGTGGATTGTTTAACAATTGAATTAGCAGATGAAAAGACAATAGTGGAAACCCTGGGCAGTACTCCGGGTTTCATTGGTCCCGTTGGAATAAAAACTCCAATGCTGATTGCTGATTCTACTGTTATGAACCAATATAATGCTGTTTGTGGGGCAAATACTTCTGATAAACATTACTGCAACGTATATGCTAAACGTGATTTTTCTCCTACGATCATT
>JBEQCC010000468.1:0-3231 GCA_041639455.1 Pelosinus sp.
GCTGCTCTTAATAGTTGTTCTGCTTCTACTATTCAGAGTATTGCTCAATCTTCTGCTAATCAGTGGAGTAATAATTCAAATTTTAGTATTAATATTAATTCTACTTCTGAGAGAGCAGCTAATAATGTTAATGATTCTAAAATATGGAAAGCTGAAGTGGGTGTAAAATTTTAGTAAGCATATTAATTAGAGACAGTTAGAATTAAAGTACCCTATAGAATAGATGTCAAAGTCTATTCTATAGGGTACTTTTATATAATAGTAATCTTTTATTATATCACGATTCAAGATAGGTTGGTGGTCTGACCATGTAGGGGAATAAGCAACAGAAATCATAATTTTTTAGATGGACCAGCTTTCTATTCTCTATGTGGCTTTTGGTTAGTATAGCATATAGCGCATTATTTCATTTCAAAACCCTTAGTTTCCAAGAAGTTTTTCATATGAGGGCGCTGCTTGTCTTTTAGGAAAGTCGACATACCTTCTGTCCAGGTATTGCTTCTTTCCCCATTGGTTCTTGCGATATAATAATCTCTGATACTATGATCATATTCTTTTAAGATTGCTTCATCTCCCTCAGTATGATAACTATCCTCTTTAAAAACTAAGGATAAAGGGAGACGGGGTTTTACTTTATTCCGGATTTCCGGATAGCCCAGGCACATGCCAAATACAGGGTATACGTTATGGGGGAGGTTTAATGACTCGCAAACATCCTCAGGATTATTTCGTAATGCACCGATATATACACCGCCAAGCCCCACTGATTCTGCGGCAACCATAATATTTTGTGCTGCTAGGCTCGTATCTACAGTAGCCAAAATGAAGTTTTCCGTATAACCGCTTTCAAATCTTTTATTGTTCATTCTACAGGCCTTGCCTAATCGGTTTAGATCAGCACAAAATACTAAGAAAATGGGGCTTTCTTCAACACAGGATTGATTGCCTGCTAATTTAGCGATGGATTTTCTCTTATTTTTGTCTTTTACTCTGATAATGGTATATGCTTGGATGTGATTGGAGGTGGAAGCTTGCTGGCCTGCCTTAATGATCTCTATTAGCAATTGATCATCAACGGGCTGCGTGGTGAACTTTCGAACCGATACATGCTTTTTTAACAATTCGATTACATGATTCATGATAAAACCTCCTAAAAAATAAATGCCAAGACGATTTGAAGTGAGTTGCTTTGCAATGTCATGTGATTTACACTAGTAGTAAGGATATAATGTTGTAATACCGTATTGTTCAATGGTACATGAGGGTGTAGAAAGGAGATTGTTGTGAAGAAAAGTCCCAAATTAATATGCTTTCTTTTAACATTAATAATTTTAATCGGAATGTTCTTTTATTTTCAAAAACATGATATCAAAGAGGAAAGCGGGTCAGTCAATGGTACGGAAAAGATCCCTCCCGCTGAAACTGTAACTTTAGATAGGGAGGGTGATGATACTGTTATAAAGACGAAAGAGGAGCAGCCTGTTGTGATTCCCACTAACCAGTTGAAAGATGATAAATTAACCCTATCTCCTATGCCGACAATAACCTCACGAGAGGATTCTGTGGATCTGGAAGGGTATTCTTACTCCATTAAGAATAAAAAGAAGGAAATTATTCTTAGTCCTGGCGTAAGCCTTCAACCCAGTAAAGGCATTACAATTAAAATACCTGGTGAAGAAGAAGTAATAAAAGTCCAGCGTGATAAAACCTATCACTCAGATAGTATTCACATGTTTTGGGAAAAAAAGTATTAAAATGATCCTTCTCTTCCCAAATGTTCTGTAAATTCCACAGGCGAAGGCAGAGTAGATACAGCCCACCACGGAGAGTGGTCTTGTAGTTCTTCCAATGTATATCTGCCTGTAGCCACTGCAATTGTTTGCGCACCAATGGCCTTACCACAGTCAATATCATTGGGTGTATCGCCAATAACATACACTTGATCCAATGGTACTTGCGGGTAGTTTTGCTGCAGCTTTGCAAGTGCTTGTTTGGATATCTCTCTGCGATTGTAACAATTGTCACAAAAGGCACTGGAAGAGAAATCAAAGAAACCATCCAGACCATATTGGCGCAATTTTGCTTTGGCACCAAATTCGGTGTTGCCTGTAAGGATTAGGCAAGTATAGTCTGATTGTTGCTGCAGATAAAGCAGGATATCCTTTACTGAGGGAGTAAGGTGACCTTTGCGGGCTGCTAAGTGGCTTGGCAATACTTTTTCATAAAGGCTGACTAGATTGCAGATTTCATGGACAGAAGGCTCCTGCCCTGTGGCGAGAAGGAGTATTTGATGGGAGATATAATAGTCAGTCATGCCAGCTGTTTTGATGGTGGTAAAATCAATTTTTGTGTGCAGGGATTCGGAAACTGCTTCTTCAAAAGCATATAAGCCAGCTTTAGCTGTTTTTAATAAGGTGCCATCAATATCCCAAAATAAAATCTTCAAGCGATGCGCCTCCTTCTTAAAAGTGATTCTATACTATAATTAGATACTTACCTTCAATATCCTTGTTCTATATAATTTTTTCTTCGTATGGAAAAAATATTTACAGCGAGAGTTAAAATGATTCAACTAATAAAAAGAGCTTACATTAGCAGCCTAACAATAAGGAGAAGAAATGAAAATCGCACAGTTATTATTGACATGGTATGAAAATTATAAACGAGATTTACCATGGCGCAGGGATAAAGATCCCTATAGGATATGGGTTTCAGAGATTATGCTGCAGCAAACTCGGGTAGAGGCTGTTAAACCCTATTTTGATAGATGGATGGAAAGATTCCCCGATTTAGAAAGTTTAGCAAAGGCTGAGGAAGAGGAAGTGGTTCGGCACTGGCAAGGACTGGGGTATTATTCCCGGGCCAGAAATCTACTGCAAGGGGTACGAGAGGTGAGCCAATCCTATGGGGGACAAGTACCACAAACGAAAGAAGAAATGATAGGTCTTGCCGGTGTTGGTGACTATACAGCCGGGGCTATTTTAAGCATTGCCTATAATAAAAAAGAGCCAGCTATTGATGGAAATGTTCTGCGGGTTTTTAGCCGATTATTTTGTGTAGAGGAAGATATTTCTTCTCCCGCTGCTAAAAAGGCAATAAAACAGTTGGTTGAGGATGAGATGTCCGAAGAACATCCCGGTGACTTTAATCAGGCTTTAATGGATTTAGGATCATCCATTTGCATTCCGAAAATACCCCGGTGTGCCGTATGTCCACTAGATCGGAAGAGCG
>JBEQCC010000469.1:0-3205 GCA_041639455.1 Pelosinus sp.
AGAAACTCTAGAGGGCATCGTAATTGATCCTGGTGGTAACGCTCAGGATATTATCAATATCATACAACGAGAGAATATTAAAATAGCAGCCATCATTAATACTCATGGACATGCGGATCATATTGGCGATAATGATAGAATCAAGGAGTATACTGGTGCACCTATACTGATTCATAAAGATGATGCAAGTATGTTAACCAGTGCTCAAGGTAATTTATCTATGTATATTGGTAATAATCTTATATGTAAGGCAGCAGATCGTTTATTAACAGATGGTGAAATCATTCAAGTTGGGGGGATGAAACTTCAAGTAATACATACCCCTGGCCATACTCCTGGAGGAATATGTATAAAAGTCAATGAGGTTGTATTTAGCGGTGATACCTTATTTGAACAGTCTGTAGGTAGATCGGATTTTCCTGGGGGATCACATCAGCAATTAATTAATAGCATTAAAGAAAGGTTATTAATTTTATCTGATGATACTAAAATATTGCCTGGGCATGGGTCAGGGACAACCATCGGAAATGAGCGTTATAATAATCCATTTATTCAATAACCTTAAATGAATGGGGGAGGTCTATGTCATTTAAATCATATGACACATGGTTCAAGATCATCATTTTATTATTAGGATTTTACATCATAATAAAGGTTATGCCTATTTATTTTCCTATCATTCTTGCTATGATATTGGCATTTATTTTAAATCCACTGGTAAACTATATCACTAGTATAGGATTTGGGGCGAAAAAGAGACATATTGGTCGAGGTATTTCGGTACTATGTGCATTTTTAATACTTATTTTATTTCTTTTGCTAGTGGGGACTTTTGTATTATTGCCCTTTATAAATGAATTTGATAAATTTATTATTGATTTACCAAATTTAATATCAAAAATACAAAATACCGCCATCAAAATTCAGCAGCATGCCCAATTATTAAACCTTCCCAAAAATGTTAACACTTTTATTGAGCAGGCTATTACTAGTGCTGTTTCCTTTTCTGCTGATTTGGCTAAACGTATATTGCAGGCTATATTTGGCTTTGCTTCAAGCATTGTTGGACTTGTGGTTGTACCTGTCCTTGCTTATTATTTTTTAAAAGACTGGAGTATTTTAAAAGATAATATTGTATCATTATTTACGGTGGAATCTCGTGAGAGAGTTCGTAAAATTATTGAGGAAATGTCCCTAGTTATTAGTGATTATATTCGAGGACAAGTAATCATAAGTATCATTATTGGTATCTTTGTATTTAGTGGTATGTATCTGTTAGGGGTGGATTATCCTTTGGTGCTTGGGCTTCTTGCAGCGTGTACAGAGTCGATTCCCATTATTGGCCCCATTGTTGGTTCTGTTCCAGCCATTATGCTGGCGTATTTGATTTCTCCAACGTTAGCATTTAAGGTGATTATCTTTTATATCCTTGTGCAATTAATTGAGAACCAGATTGTTGTTCCGAATATTATGGGGCATACTATTGATTTACATCCTGTTGTGATTATTATTAGTTTGTTGATTGGTGGTCAGTTATGGGGAATTATTGGAATGATGTTAGCTGTTCCAGTAGCGGCACTCTTGAGGGTATTAATTAAACAATTATGGACAACAAATGAAAGATAGGTGGATAAAATGGCAATTGACATGGTGGATATTAGACAAAAATTTCAAGAGAAACAATATAAGTTAACACCTCAGCGTAGAATTATTCTAGAAGCCTTTGTTGATCATCAAGATGAACATTTAAGCGCAGAAGATGTGCATACTATTGTTCGTCAACATTCATCTGAAATAGGACTAGCTACTGTATATCGTACCTTAGAGTTGTTTAGTGAATTAGATGTTCTACAAAAAATGGATTTTGGTGATGGACGCAGTCGTTATGAAATTAATGAGAAAACTACACCACATCATCATCATCATTTGATCTGCCTATCCTGCAGTAAGGTAAAAGAATTTGAAGATGATCTACTAGAGACTCTCGAAACTGTGATTTCCCGCAAAAGTAATTTTACTATTGTTGATCACCAAGTAAAATTCTATGGGTATTGTGAGGAATGTCAGAAAAAACGTGAGATTAGCGAATAATCTATTGGTATTGCTAGATAATTGACAGTAATAAGGCTATGTTAGTAACTGATGTTGCTATGAGGCAACGTCAGTTTTTGCCTGCTTAGAATGATTTAAAGGTATAATAAGGAGGAAAACTATGTTGGTAACAGGTCCGCGTGGGACGAAAGATATATTGCCTGAGGCTAGCGGCAATTGGCAATATATTGAACAAGTTGTCCGGGATATTTGCCGTTTGTATTTATATAAAGAAATTCGAACTCCGGTTTTTGAGCATACAGAATTATTTTTGCGTGGTATTGGTGAAACAACTGATATTGTGGAAAAAGAAATGTATACTTTTACTGACAGAGGTGAACGTAGTCTTACCTTGCGACCTGAGAACACAGCTGCAGTAGTACGTTCTTATTTAGAAAATAAATTGTATGCTGATACATTATTAAACAAGCTTTTTTATATAGGACCGATGTTTAGATATGACCGTCCTCAGGCTGGAAGATATCGACAATTCCATCAATTTGGTGTGGAAGCATTAGGTTCTAAAGGACCAGCTATTGATGCTGAAATCATTATGTTAGCAGTACAGTTACTAAGGAAATTGGGTTTAGATGATTTAACATTATATTTAAATTCTGTAGGATGTCCGCAATGCCGACCCATTTATCGTGAAAAATTACAGGATTTTTTACGCGAGAAAACTGTGCATTTATGCTCAGATTGTCAATCAAGGTTTGAACGTAATCCGATGCGAGTGCTTGATTGTAAAAAAGAGAAGTGTGCAGAACAAGCCAAAGGTGCTCCTCATATTGCAGATTGCTTATGTGATGAATGCAGTACACATTTCAAGCAATTAAAATTCTTGTTAACTCTAGCGGAAGTTGACTTTATTCTAAATCCTCGTTTAGTTCGTGGATTGGACTATTATACGAAAACTGCATTTGAGATTCAATATGCACCTCTTGGATCACAAAGTGCTGTATGTGGTGGCGGCAGGTATGATGGTTTGGTTGCTGAATGTGGAGGACAGTCAACTCCAGGTATTGGCTTTGCCATTGGTATAGAGCGTATCTTACTGGCTTTGGAAAAACAGAATTTATTGCCCGTTATTTCAAATACCATTGATGTGTTTGTT
>JBEQCC010000470.1:0-2539 GCA_041639455.1 Pelosinus sp.
GTGAGTATGGAACGGCAAGTGGAAATGGCAAAGAATGGTGTGGAATTGGCGAAAAAGCAGCAACTGCCGGATTATCAATTCAGCATTGGCTATAAAGATAGAAAACAAACTGAAATGGAGACGACACCGGATACCTGGAAAATGGAATTTATGGTCATGCTACCAATTTGGCAGGGGAAAAACAAAGCAGAAGTTAAATCCGCTACTGCTAATCTGGATGCATCACAGGCTTCTTTGACCAATATGCAAAATATGACCGACTTGGATTTACAAATGGCGCTGACCGAGACACAGACTGCTTGGCGTCAGATTGATCTGTATAAAAATACGGTAATTCCCCAAGCGGAACAAACCTATCAAGCCGGAGTTGTGAGCTATACTAACGGTAAAGTCGATTTCATGGCTGTTTTGGATAGCCTCAATGCCCTCCGTAATGTGCGATTAGATTACTATAAGGCGCGAATCAATTATGAGAAAGCGGCTGCAAATTTAGAGAAAGCCGTAGGGAAACCGTTATTTAACAGCGGGCTAGAGCCGTAATGAATGATCTAGACGAAAGGAAGAGGGTAGCATGATAGAAAGATTTGGGGGCAAAAAGAAACTGATGATTGGGGTGGCTGCTGGCGTGTTAGTTGCTGGTGCAGCAGGGTATTATACCTATAATCATAATAAACAGCCAATAGCGATGGATCATTCCGCTTATCAAATGAGTGGCAGCTCTATTATGGCAATGGGAGATACGGTGACACTCGATGCAAAAGCTAGGCAGTTGGCAGGGGTACAGACGGCGCAAGCTACCGTAAAAGCCCTTGCTAAGGATATAAAGACTACTGGTAAAATAGCGATGAATGAAAGCGGACGAACGTATATTACTTCCCGGGTGGAAGGCAGGATCGATGAACTGTATGTATCTGCTGATGGTGAAACCATTGGAGAAGGGCAGGCTATTGCCTCCGTGTATAGTCCTACTTATATAGCGGCGCAAGAGGAATATTTGCTGGCTTCGGAGAGTGTGCAGAAACTCAAGGGAGCTGGTAAAGATGTAGTGCAGATCAATAATCGATTGTTAGAAGCAGCTCGCAGAAAATTGCAACTGCTTGGTGTATCCGATGAGGCAGTTGCCCAGCTGGAACAGACGCGTCGAGCAAATGACCATATGACGATTTATGCTCAATTCGGTGGTACTGTTTTGGAAAAACTGCTATTGCCAGGCGCGTATATTATGCCGGGAGAAAAGTTATATGGCTTATCTGATTTATCGACTGTTTGGATGTACGCTGATCTTTATGAGAAAGATCTAGCTGATATTAAGGTTGGACAGCCGGTTACTGTGACAAGTAATGCCTATCCTGGTGAAGTTTTTAGTGGACAGGTAACTTTTATCAATCCAATCTTAGATGACAGCAGCCGGACGGTAAAAGTTCGAGTGGCTATGGGAAATCCAGGAGGTAGGCTGAAACCGAATCTATTTGTGAATGCCGCCATCAACGTACCATTGGGTGAAAAACTAGTTGTGCCGGAATCTAGCTTGCTTGACACTGGTAATCGCAAGGTGGTATTTGTAGCACAAGGCGAAGATACCTTTGTGAAACGGGATGTGGTAATTGGTAAGGAAGCGGATGGTTATATCCAAATCCTCTCCGGGCTTGCGCCTGGCGAAGTGGTGGTTACAGCGGCTACCTTCCTCATCGACTCCCAGACCCAGTTAGGTAGCGGTAGTATGGCCGGCATGAAGATGTAGAGGGGGTGCAATATGTTAGATAAATTAATTGAGTTTTCGCTGAAGAACAGAGTGATTATTATTGCTTTGTCAGTGCTCATTATCATTTGGGGTGTCTTTACAGTTCAGGATACGCCCATAGATGCCTTTCCCGATTTGAGTGAGAATCAGGTTCTGGTGTATGCTGACTGGATGGGACGCGGCCCGCAAGAAGTGCAGGACCAGGTAACCTATCCCTTGGAAACAGCACTCAGGGGACTACCGCGGGTAAAAGAAGTACGATCGAATTCTTCCTTCGGCTTCTCCATGGTAACGGTTATTTTTGAAGATGGTGTGGATCCCTATTTTGCCCGGCAGGTGGTGAATGAAAAGGTACAACAAGCCAGTCCTAAGCTGCCTAGCGGAGTGCAGCCTGCATTAGGTCCTGTTAGTACCCCCATGGGGCAAGTCTTTATGTATACCATTGAAAGCGATCGGCATAATCTAGCGGATTTACGGACCGTGCAGGATTTTACGATTAAACAACAGTTAAGTGCTGTTCCTGGCGTAGCCGAAGTGGCTAGTATTGGTGGCTATGTTTTACAATATCAAGTCAATGTAGATCCCAACTTAATGAAAGCGAACAGGGTTACAGTTGGCCAGGTATTTGGTGCGATTGGAGCAAATAATGCCAACGTTGGTGCCAAAGTTGTGGAACAAAATGGTCAAGAATTTGTCATTCGTGGTCTTGGGTTAGTGCAGTCTATTGAGGATATCAAAAATATTGTGATTACCCAAAACAATAATATTCCCATCTATGTGAAAGATGTGGCGAGAGTA
>JBEQCC010000471.1:0-3196 GCA_041639455.1 Pelosinus sp.
CAAATAACGGCATTATGGAAAATAAAAGACCTAATAATAATCCTCTTACCATAACTCCCACTTAGGCATTCCCCCGTTTCTTTTCAAGTACTTACATATTTCGTTAAATACTGCCAAAATCCTGCAATTATGTCCCTATTCAGTAATTTTTCACATAGTAAATCTTTTGTAGCTCTTCTATTAAAGAAAGAATTAATATAAAACTTTATGTATATTAAGCCTCCATTATTGATTTTCCTGGAATGTTCCTAGTATACTATCAATAAGAGAAAATAAACAGGAGGCTACTATGCTTACATTGAAATTTCACGGTCATGCTTGCTTTCAGCTCACCTATAATCAGATTTCTATTGTATTTGATCCCTTTTTTACCGGTAATCCAAAGGCAACTTTATCGCCAGAAGAAATAAAATGCAACTATATTTTAACTTCCCACGGTCATGATGATCATTTAGGCGATACTGTCGCTATTGCCCAACGCACAGGTGCAACTGTCATTGCTACGGCCGAGATCGCTAAGCTTTGCAATGAACAAGGCTGTACTACTCATGCCATGCATATTGGCGGCAAACATTCCTTTGATTTCGGTTATGTGCGAATTACTCTTGCCTTCCACGGTTCAGGTATACCCGGAGGCCATGCCTGTGGTTTTATTGTCAACTTTTTCGGTAAAACAATCTATTTTGCTGGTGATACAGGTATCTTTGGTGATATGGCACTACTGGGGCGTTTAGAAAAAATTGATTATGCCTTACTGCCGATTGGTGACAATTATACCATGGGACCATCAGATGCTGCCGAAGCTGCTAATTTATTAAAGCCTGGCAATGTTATACCTATGCATTATAACACTTGGCCCCTCATTGCCCAGGATCCAGCAGCTTTTAAAAAGGACGTGGAAGAACGTTTAAAGATTCCTGTACATATCATAAATCCTGGGGAAGAAATCACTTTGCTTTAATAAAAAAGTGATTTGGCATCTAAAAAAATAAAATATTTTGAACCGCAATGACGCGCATAACAAAAATCGCTCCTCACAGCAGGAGCGATTTTTGTTATGCATTATATAACTTTTGTTGTCCAATCTTCCACGTTCCAGATATGCGTTACCCAGTCTTCATAGAAGTCTGGTTCATGAGATACCAAAAGAACAGTTCCTTTAAATTCAGCGAGAGCTTTTTTCAGTTCTGCTTTGGCATCTACATCCAAGTGATTGGTAGGTTCATCTAATACGAGCCAGTTTGCCTCTGTCAGCATTAATTTACATAATCGTACTTTCGCATTTTCACCACCGCTTAATACCATCATCTGGCTGGTGATATGATCATTTGTCAATCCGCAACGAGCTAATGCCTGACGTACTTCAAAATGACTTAAACCAGGGTATTCCTGCCATACTTCTTCCATGGCGGTATTGTTATTATGCCGATTGGATTCTTGTTCAAAATAACTTGCGTGCAGATTATCGCCAAGTTCCACTTTGCCTGCGACTGGTTGAATTTTCCCCAAGATGGTTTTTAAAAGCGTAGTTTTTCCTAAACCATTGACACCACGAATGGCTACCTTCTGTCCCCGCTCTAATTGAAATGTAACGGGTCTCGTTAACGGTTCATCATAGCCTAATACTAAATCATCAGCTTCAACAATCATGCGGCTTGGGGTTCTTGCTTCTTTAAAACGAAAAGTTGCTTTTGGTTTCTCCCGCGGCTTTTCCAATACTTCCATTTTATCCAATTGCTTCTGCCGACTTTTTGCCCGTCCGGTAGTAGAGATACGAGCTTTGTTACGGGAAATAAAGTCTTCTAATCGATCAATTTCTTGCTGCTGCCGTTCGTAAGCTTTTGACTCTTGCCCCTTACGTATATTGTATAATTGTTGAAACTGCTCATAATCCCCTGTATAGCGTGTCAAGATCGTATTTTCCACATGATAAATGACATTTACAACTTCGTTTAAGAAGGGAATATCATGAGAGACTAAGATAAAGCTATTCTCATATTCTTTTAAATATCGCTTTAACCATTCGATATGCTCTACATCCAAATAGTTCGTAGGCTCATCTAAGAGTAAAATAGTTGGATTCTGTAATAATAATTTCGTTAATAACACCTTTGTTCTTTGTCCACCGCTTAAATCGGCTACATCTCGATCAAGACCAATTTCAGCCAATCCTAAACCATTTGCTACCTCAAGGATTTTGGCATCAATCATGTAAAAACCGTTTGTTTCTAAAATAGTCTGAATTTCGCCTACATCTTCCATCATTTTATCGAGTTCTGCAGGTGATGCATCCCCCATAGCATCATAAATCGCCAGCATTTCAGCTTCCAGATCAAACATACCTTGAAAAGCTTCACGCAGTGCTTCCCTGATTGTTTTTCCTTTACTCAATACTGTGTGCTGATCCAAATATCCGACCGTTACTCGATTCGACCATTCTACCTTGCCTTCATCAGGCATTAATTGCCCTGTAATAATATTTAAGAAGGTCGATTTTCCTTCACCATTTGCTCCAATTAAACCAACATGTTCTCCTTTTAATAAACGAAAGGATGCATTTTCTAGTATTTGTCTGCCACCAAAGCCATGGGTTACATTCTCTACTGTCAATACGCTCAATCTATTCACCTGCATTGTTTAAATTTTTATTTTAACTTTTTTAGATATGCTTTATTATTGTAGCTTGTAAAACCTATTGTGTCAAAATAGATAATCCATTCAACCACAAAAACGCAACGGCATGCAATGTATACATACCTTTGCGTCCTTGTCATTCATAGTTTTCTCATGGCTAACTATTGACAAATTCACGAATTAAATCTAGCTTTTTACATCGGGGCATTTTTTTTATTCTTGCTTCACGTTTTTGTGCAGCACTTTGATTTTCTTGAGATTCCCAATAAACAAGGGTTACCGGTACACGGCTGCTGGTATATTTAGCACCAATTCCCTCATTGTGGGCAGCAAGTCGTGTTTTCAAATCCACTGTCCAACCAGTATATAAAGTACCATCAGCACATTGAACAATATATGTATATGGCATGTTTACTCTATTACGGCTGCTCAATGGTAATTTTTTTGATTACAACATCTTCTGCCGGCTTGTCGTTCGCCCCGACTTTAACTTTGCCAATTGCTTGAACAACCTCTAAACCAGTCGTAACTTTACCAAAAACTGCATGCTTTTTATCCAGCC
>JBEQCC010000472.1:0-3196 GCA_041639455.1 Pelosinus sp.
GAATGATAATATAAGAGTCAATGCAATGATGCTTGGCAATCTTCTGGATTCAGATTTATTTGAAAGCTTGCTGCCCCAATATGCAGTTAAATTAGGAATACCAGAATCACAAGTAAAGCAAACCTATATAGATAAGGTGCCATTAAAGAGAGGATGTACTTTTGAAGATGTTGCAAATGTAGTTGCTTTTTATGCGTCAGAAAAAGCAAATTATTTAACAGGGCAATCTGTAAATATAACTGGTGGACAAGTAATGCACTGAGAGGACGTGTCAGAAAAACAAGCTGAATAGTAGTTAAGATAGCTAAACAGTAAGATAATAGCTAATGAAAGTAGGACTTGAGATTAAAGGGGGAAACGATATGTTGTGGTTTGTTCTTCTTGCTGCAGGGATGTGGATACTTCAAGGAGTACTTGGTTTTTGGCAATTGAGACATTTTAATCAGCAATTTAAAATATTGAGAAAAGAAGGCAGGGTCGTTATTGGCAAGTCTAAAGGTCGTGTTACCGCTGGGGTTGTACTGATGTTTTGTCTTGATCAAGATTGCAATATTATCAGGGGCAAAAAGATGGAAGGGTTTTCAATTTTTGCTAGATTGAAGCCATTTAATTGCTTCAATCATTTAAATTTATTAGCCCTTGAAGAAAGTAAATGTTACGGATTAGATAAATCAGTGAGCAAGGCAGTAATGAACGCTATTGAAAATTATAAGGCGTTTATTAATATAGCGAAATCTGGTATGGAGGTGGCTGGAACAGAGAATACAAGAATCACTGTGTAATGGCATTATAAAAAATATTGAGAGAAGGTATCGTATGGACATTTTCATTGTGTTGGCCAAAGGATTTATCGGCATGTTTAATGAAGGTGGCAAAGTTTTTGTAAGTATGATAACTGGAATAATACCTACGTTGGTTATGTTGCTTGTAGCTATGAATGCTCTAATTCGATTTGTCGGGCAAGAGAAGGTTGAAAAACTCGCTCATTTGTGTGGTGGCAATCCTATATCTAGATATCTGATTTTACCAGTAATAGGAACTTTCTTCTTTTCTAATCCAATGACGTTATCGTTGGGAAAATTTTTGCCTGAAAAATATAAGCCGAGTTATTATGCTGCATCTTCTTTTTCATGCCATAGTATGAATGGTTTGTTCCCACATATAAATCCCGGAGAATTATTTGTTTTTCTTGGAATTGCGGCTGGGATAACTCAACTGGGTTTATCAACGGTTGATTTAGCAGTAAGATACTTTCTTGTTGGAGTTGTGACCAATTTCTTTAGAGGATGGATTACTGATTTTATTACCGTATACGTTGAGAAACAACAAGGCATCAAGCTAAAAGCTGAAGTGAGTACTGTACAGTCGACTGGCTTTACAATTTAGAAAGGGGGGTTGGAAAATGGCAAATTATAAATCAGTTATTATAACGGCAGGGCGTGGCGGCTTTGGTGGGCCATTAGTAATTCAGCCTAATGACACCAAGAATAAGGTTGTCAATATTACCGGTGGTGTCATTTCATCTGTTGCAGAAAAGATAGCTGAAATGACAGGCTGCGTAGTGGTAGATGGATTTAAAATGAAAGTGCCTGATCCTGAAATTGCCTGTGTTGTCATCGATTGTGGAGGAACTTTACGATGTGGAATATATCCTCAAAAAAGAATTCCAACAATTAACTTAATGCCGTCTGGCCCCAGTGGACCTTTGGCAGAACATATTAAGGCAGATATTTATGTATCTGATGTCAAAGAAGTAAATATAAATTTTAGCGATGGAACGATCCAGAATGCGATTTCTGAAGATAGTAGTACCAAAAAATCTAAGTATGATACCCAGAAGAAAATCAGCGAACAGACTACTGCTGGTGTTATGGCCAAAGTCGGGAAAGCTATGGGTGGCATCACTGCTACATTTTATCAAGCTGGCCGGGATGCTATCAATACTGTCTTAAAAACCATATTGCCCTTTATGGCGTTTGTATGCATGTTAATTGGTGTTGTGCTAAGTACTGGCATCGGTGATACTTTTGCTAAAGTACTAATACCGTTAGCTGGAACCATTCAAGGGTTGGTTTTGCTGTCTGCAATATGTTCTTTTCCTTTCTTATCTCCTTTTCTAGGACCGGGTGCTGTAATTGCTCAAGTAATTGGGGTTCTGATTGGCGTTGAGATCGGTAAAGGCACGATTCCACCTCAATTGGCGCTGCCAGCACTTTTTGCAATCAATTCCCAGGCCGCTTGCGATTTTATTCCAGTAGGTTTAGGATTGGCTGAAGCGGAAGCCGGAACAGTAGAAGTGGGTGTACCTTCTGTATTATATTCGCGCTTTATCACTGGACCTACAACAGTATTGGTTGCTTGGGCTGCTAGCTTTGGTCTCTACGCAAAATAAAAAGTGAAGAAGCAATGGATGGATATAATTCCATTGCTTTTTTTTAATATTTAGGCGCTATTGTGGAGGTGTAGTCTATGAGAATTATATATAATACTAGGGTTACTACTATTGGTGAACTTGTATCAGCATTTTACAAAGAAAAACTGATCATTATTTTCAAAGATAATGCTCCGGAGGAATTGGCCGATTATTGCGTATTACATGCTGGCAATATGCTTTCGGATTGCGTTAAACAGGGCGATGTTTTAGTCATAGCTGGTCAAGAATATAGAATTGCATATGTAGGCGATGAAGTGCAAACCAACCTGCAAAATTTAGGACATATAACCTTGCGGTTTGATGGTACTACGGAAGGGTTAGGCGGAAGTATATATCTTGAGGACAAGGCACTGCCTGTCATAAAAATTGGCGATGCTATTTCTATATACAGAAAATAGACAGTTAGTATGTAATTAACATTTCAGATACATTAGAAATCAGTAATCGCTAAAGGGGATTTATGAATGAATATATTACTTGATTCTGCGGAAGTTGATTTTATAAAAAATGCCAGTGAATATTATCCAATTGACGGTATTACAACGAATCCGACGATTTTAGCAAAAGAAAAGAGACCATATATTGAAATTTTGCAAGAAATAGTATCTATAATTGGCAGTGAAAAAATGCTCCATGTGCAGGTCTTAAGCACAAATGCCAAAGAAATAGTTAAGGAAGCAAAATATGTTAGCCGGATTTGTAATGGCAATATTTATATTAAAATTCCGGTTATACCTGAAGGGTTTAAGGCCATGATGGCAT
>JBEQCC010000473.1:0-3190 GCA_041639455.1 Pelosinus sp.
TCTCATATATATTAATAGGATTACCTTTTATCGTACTCATTTTTAATTTAGTTTCTTCTGAGTGTTTTCTACCTAAAGCTACTTGTTTCATTAGTTCTTTAGTTTCATCAGTATGAGTTTTACCGTATAAAGGATTATTTTCCTTTGCTTTTTTTAAACGACTGATTTCAAGAGAAACAGTATTACGCGTATTTTTAAGCGTTTCTACCTGCCCTAATAGCTCCCGGCGTTCTTTTTCCAAGGTTAAAAATTCATCTAAACTAAGATTCATTCCACGCTTTACCAAGGCTTGCTGAACTTCTTCTGTATGGTCCCTAACAAATTTAACATCAAGCATGCTAAACCCTCCTCCTATTCCTAGTAAAAATAGTAACGCATTCTCTTAAAACTAGAGAACACGGAGATAATAATAAATAATAATAAAAAACTCCCGCCTGCTATCCAGAAACGAGAGTATTTTTCCGCATCAACACTGTTATGCGATACACAACGGAATAAATCTGTTCTTATACATAAATAGCGTATACCATTATATTCTACAATATTCACTATTTATTGTAAAGCAGGTCTCATATCCCCCCCGGAATTACACTCTCGAATAAAATCAATAAAAATGCTGCTGAGTTCCGGATCAAACTGTTCACCAGCACATTTTTTTATTTCAACTAAGGCTTCCTCAACACTGTGAGGGTTGCAGTAACACCGTACACTCGTCATAGCATCATAAGCATCGCAGATTGTCAGCATACGACTAATCTGAGGAATCTCTTCCTCCTGTAATCCATTAGGGTAACCTTTCCCATCATATCGCTCATGATGATGGCGAACAATGTGAGCCAACGCAGCGAATTCATCTACCTCTTGCAAGATATCCGCCCCTTTGGAAGGGTGGCGTTTAACAATTTCAAACTCTGCCTCTGTCAAACGACCTGGCTTATTTAAAATCTCTTCGGAAATGCCGATTTTGCCTACATCATGCACGATCCCTGCTAAATAAGCCATCGTTACCTCACCATCAGATAACCTCATGTATTCGGTTAAGCCAACAAGTAGCGCAGCAACATTTTCACTATGCTGCATCGTATAGATATCTCTCACTCCAATGGCTTTGCAAAAGGCTTTAATAATATTCATATTCACAGCATTCAGCTTATTTTCAAACACTTTGAACTTATCAATTACAATATAATTCCCTACAGCATATTCTGGCTGCCCACTTTCATCCCGCAAGATAAAAGTATTGACCAAAAACCATTTACCTTCCTTATTTCCAGGCATATTAAAATATACTTCACAGCCACTTATTTCCCGCCCGGTAACCATCGTTTCAATTAAAGGACCTTGATAAGCACCGCCAAATTTCTTCACATTGCCATTATAGAAAAGGTCCAGCACAGAATGATGCAAGACGTCCTGCTGCTTTACTTTCCACATATCACATAATGCCTGATTGAGAAAAACTGACCTAAACTCACTATCAATCACAAGTACGCCATGAAATAGCCCCTCATGAACAGCTTGGGCGATTCGATACGCTATATCTTTTCCCATCTGGCAGCAAACTCCTCTTAATGCATTTTATCCAGCTCTTTTCTTCCTAATTAATAATCTACAATACTCTCTACTGGAAAATTCATTTTTTTTTTAATATATCCTGCATAATATTCCAAGTTTTTACATAGAGAAAATAAGAGAACTGCCAAGTTCTAAGGAGTGATGCAATGTCCTATTATGTACTTAAGATAGCCAAAATTGCCGCTATCTATGCAGGAACCATTATGGGAGCAGGATTTGCTTCCGGACAAGAACTTACCCAGTTTTTCGTCGTCTACGGCAGTATGGGATTGGTTGGTCTATTGCTCACAGCCATTTTATTTGCCTGGCTCGGTATTACGATTCTAAAGATCAGTTATACCATTAAAGCTACCAGTTATCATCAATTATTATATTATGCATGTGGGAAAAAAATTGGTACTGCATTAGATTGTATCATTACCTTGTCCCTCTTTGGTGTTCTAACGGTTATGCTGGCAGGAAATGGCACTTTGTTTCGAGATACTCTGCACCTGCCTTACGGTTTGGGTATCGGCACTATGGCCTTGAGCCTATTACTCACAACACTCTGGGGTATTAACGGTATCGCCACGGCCAATCTCATTATCACGCCCCTGCTGGCAGCTATTACAAGCTTTGTCGCTATGTACTCGCTGTCTTATCATGACTGGAATTTTACAATGCTGCATATTTCATCGGCAGCCATCAACATATCAACTTCTCATTGGCTGCTCTCTAGCTTACTTTATCTTTCTTACAACTTAGTCATGAGTGCTACCCTATTAGTTCCTCTAGGCGCCCGTACTCCCGAGCCTTCTATCCGCATAATCGGAAGTATAATCGGCAGCTTGCTGCTATTATTATTAGCAGGTTTAATCATCCTGGTGGTTATGATTCACTATCCGTTATCTCCAGAATATGAAATTCCCATGCTGCATATTGCAGGATCACAGCATATTGTTCATCATGCAGCTTATATCTTTACTTTTGCCGCTGCCATGTATACCACTGGCCTCGCATGCCTCTATGGATGCACTACAAAATTAACAGCAGTCACAGGTTTATCCAAGACTGCCGCGTTGCTCAGCGTCATAACATTCAGTGTACTTTTTAGTTATATTGGTTTCACTTCTCTGGTTTCCATTGTTTTCACCTTATTTGGTTATGTCACCCTATGGTTTACTTTAAGACTGCTTTATTTATCTTTTTTCCCTAAATAAGTAATGGCACTTAATACCGCTACTAAGCCTTCGCCTGTAGCTTTGGCTATCTGCCACGGTTTTCCTGTGCAATCGCCTGCTGCAAACACTCCTGGAATGCTTGTAGACATGTCTCGATTTACTTTGATAACCTCACCGTCAAGAGCAAGACCCGGAAGTACATTTTCCACTGGATCAGACATGCGAATAATAAATACTCCGTGAACGTTCAGCTCCTCTTTCCCCATCTGCAATTTTTCTACTACAACATCACCTAAAATCGTCTGGGGCTTCTCAGGGATGACTTTGATGCCGGAACGCAATTCAGCCATATATTTATACTGAGGCAGATAATATACACTGCGGCATAGTTCACTTAAATACTCCGCTTCATGCTCACCTTCACTGGTATAGGAAATAACTGCCACATCTTTCCC
>JBEQCC010000474.1:0-3188 GCA_041639455.1 Pelosinus sp.
GATTCTTATCTCAGATAGGGGAATTCTAAATCGAACATTCTTATCTTGTTCATATACCTCTTGATGGTTGAACTGGTTAATAATATAGCTAAGGATACGTTTCTCTTGGAGCGTATAAATTTGCTTAGATGTAGTTATTGCATTTGGCTGATAGTTGTTTACTCTCTTTATAAAAATATTGGAGACATTATCAAAAAAGAAGGAACGGCTAAATTTATGCGGGTTTTAGACGATGCTGGCGTCTTCAAACGCAATGAGCAGGGAATGGCTGCCTTTAAAAGATTTATAGAACAAGTAAATTGTAAGTAAAAAATGCAGATACTCCAAGGAGCATATATGGAGTATTTGTATTTCTTTCCTGAAAATAGTTAGAATGTCCTTAAAAAAAACAGTTAATACTATGGATAATAACCTCGTAAAAAGGAGGCAATCCATATGAAACATAAGGCTCATAAACGCATTTCACATTTGAAAAAAAGATATAAGCATATTGCAGCAGCATTTGCAGGAGCGATTCTTATATCATCGGCATTATTGCCTGGTATACCTGTTTCTACCGCCCATGCCGCAATGAAGTCGAATGCCGGCAATTCCCGGGATACCATTGTAGAAAAAATGGAAAATGAGAACCGCGTCAAGAGTTTGGAAGGGAAGAAAGGTAAACGAAGCAGCAGTGAGATAAAAAATACCATTAGACAAAATCTTAGAATGAACGCTGAAAAAGAATCAAAAATATCTTCAGAAAAAGCAAAAAAAGATTCGCAAAAGTCACAAAACATTTCTGATTCTAAAGAAAACAAGCAGAAAAAACAATCGAAAGATGCGCCCCGTAAATATGAAAAAGTATTGGATATTAAAGCTACTGCCTATTCTCCAGGTCCTTTAGATAACGATCAATGGGGTGACAAAACCTATTTGGGAACAACCATTCGTCCAGGAGTTGTTGCTGTAGATCCAAAGGTGATTCCCTTAGGTTCACGTTTATATGTTGAGTATCCGGATGGGCGTGGTGAATATGCAGTAGCGGAAGATACTGGTGGCGCTATTAAAGGCAATCGAATTGATATTGCCATAATGAATCGGGACAAAGCCACTGAGTTTGGTATAAAACCAGTAAAAGTATATGTGGTAAATACCCCAAAAGAAAGAGGATAAATACCAAATAACCTGATTTTCCCTTTGGAAGATCAGGTTATTTCTTTTGAAATGATGAAGTTTTATGTCATAATAGATTATAGAAATGGAATAGCTTTTGAACAAGTTAGTATGGAGGCATTAATGATTCTTGTAATTGATAAAGGCGAAATTATGTAAAATTGGAAGCAAAACATAAGGGAGTTAATGAAGCATTACTGCTCAATAGTATGGATTAGGCTGCCGAAGGTACGATGTATAATCTTTTTTTAGTGGTGGAAGGAAGATTTTGGAACTTGATCCGCAGGCTGGGATCACTACTGAAGAACGACAAGTAAGACCTGATGAACTACTAAGAGCTTCCGAAATTTTTATAAAATGGATATTAATAGGAAGATAAATGATGGAATATGTTATAATTACATAAGAGTGCGACTAGTTAGAGCTGATCCTGATAATGGTCCAAGAGGGAAGTAAAAAGATCTTGATTTCATGATTAGAATAGTATATGATTACAAATTGTTGAGATGTGTAAGTTGTTGGCACATAGGGACTTATATATAAAAGCAGAGGCGAAAATGAGAATGAAAAGTAATATACCCGTATATGAGTCCATTGCAATGGATGTAGCGGAGCGGATTGTTAATGGTGAATTTGTTGTTGGTGATAAGATATCAGGACGTACATTGCTGGCCAGTCAGTACAATGTCTCTCCTGAAACCATTCGCAAGGCCATGGGGTTGCTCGGGCAGGCAAATGTTGTTGCTGTATCTCAAGGAAAAGAAATTTTAGTACAATCCCAGGAGCAGGCTGAGGAATTTATACGGCATCATCTGTCCATGCATTCAGCTTATTCTTTGAAACAAGAGCTGGAATTTTTAATGGAAAAGAAAAACGAAATTAATAACCGTTTTGATGAAATCATCGTTCAAATTACGCGTTATACTGATCGGCTGAGAAATTTACAACCCTTTAATCCTGTTGAGGTATATGTTTCAGAAAATGCCAGCGCAGTAGGGCGTTCTGTTGCTCAACTTGGGCTTTGGCAGCGTACAGGTGCTACTCTTATCGCCATTCGAAGAGGGATGGAAGTAATTATATCCCCAGGATCAGGTGCACTTCTGCAAGCTGGAGATCGTCTAATTGTGGTTGGTTCCGGTGATATTTTGGAAAAAGTGAATTCAGTACTGCAAGAATGAATGTTAAAAATCCCCTTGATAAGCAGCACATATCCTGTGCTGTTTATCAAGGGGATTTTTTATTATGCTATTAGCGGTATGAAAAGCAATAAATCGCGAAGAAAACGAAGAGATATTATGGTTATTTCGAATTCTTCGCATCTTCGAGGTTCAAACGGGCTATTTTTTTAAATTACCATCGATTTGTCAATTGCGAGCATAGCGAAGCAATCCTCTGCTGTTAAGGAATTGCTTCACTCTGTTCGCAATGCAAAAGGGCACGAAGCATTTTCTCAAAGAATAATCTTAATTGATACTAACAACTTTATTAGCATGAAAAAATTGCTAGTGCCTTGTATGACTAACAATTTTGTGATATAGTGTAAGTTGTCAGTTTGAAATGCTATGAGAATCTCGTATAGTTTTGAAGATCTTGTAACTGGTACATTGTCAGCTTTAAAAAGGTAGGAAGATAGACCGTCAGTATTCACTGATTTAGGACTGATAAGGTACTAGCACAAGATAACAGGAAAGAGGGGGATTTAATGATACGTTTCGAAAATATAGTTAAGACGTATGAAAATGGGCGAAAAGTAGTAGATGGTCTGAATCTACATATTCGGGAAGGCGAAATACTAGTATTGATCGGTCCTAGTGGCTGCGGAAAAACAACAACGATGAAAATGATTAATCGTTTAGTGGAGCCAACGAAGGGAAAGATCTTTATAAAAGATGAGGACATTAGTAAATTAGACCCTGTTCAGCTGCGGAGAAATATTGGTTATGTGATACAAAATATAGGATTACTGCCTCATATGACAATCGCTGAAAATGTAGCTCTGGTTCCAAAACTGAAAAAATGGGATAAGGATGCTT
>JBEQCC010000475.1:0-3188 GCA_041639455.1 Pelosinus sp.
GTCAGGCCGTAGACCACCAATTGGCTGTGATTCATTAGGCTTCATATCAAAGTAAATCGAATTTACGCCATAAACCATAACGTAAGTACCTAATGTTGCAATAAAAGGCGGTACACTAAATTTAGCCACAATCCATCCATTGAGTATACCTACAATAAGACCACCAAGAACAGCCACGATAATTGGGATCCAGATTGGCAAATCAGACAGGTTTGGAAAAAACCGTCGCGAGTAATCTGCTATTTGCAGCATAGAACCGGATAATACAGCAGCCAAACCTACAACACGTCCGGCGGAAAGATCCACACCTGCTGTTATCAATACAAAGCCAGCACCGAGAGCAATGATTACTCGAGTGGAAGACTGCATTAAAATATCACGCAGGGTATTAATTGATAAAAAATTTGAATTATAGATGGCAATTGCTATGATAAGAACAATTAGGACACCATAGATTGCATATTGCAAAAAGAATTCATTTAATTTTTTCGTATCAAAGTTCATTTTTTAACCTCCTTTTTCACGCCAAGTATAAGGTTGCATGGCGCATAATTTCTCGTTCAGTAGCATTCTTTTGATCCAATATGCCCGTAAGTCGTCCTTCACACATTACCATGATTCGATCCGACATCCCTAAAATTTCAGGCATTTCAGAAGATATCATGATGATGCTTTTCCCTTGCTTAGCAAGCTCTGTAATAATCGTATAAATCTCAAATTTTGCACCAACGTCAATACCACGGGTTGGCTCATCAAGCAGCAATATATCCGGGTCAGTAAGCAACCATCGTCCAATTAAAACTTTTTGTTGATTTCCCCCCGACAAATTCTTAATTAGCTCCTTGATAGAGGGCGTTTTTATTCTAAGTTTTTCAACACTCTTTTTTGTATCTTCTTTCATCTTTTTTTCATCAAGAAAGAAAAAAGATGTTTGATAAACATTTAGGTCCGCAATCGCCGTATTTTCCACGACAGGTAAAACCGGAAAGATCCCTGTAACACGTCGTTCTTCCGTAAGTAAAGCAATTTTATATTTCTTAGCATCTGCCGGCGACTTAATTTTGACCTCTTTTCCATTCAAAATAAATTTGCCTTCTGCTATGGTACGCAACCCAAAAATTGCTTCTACCAGCTCCGTACGTTGAGCCCCTACAAGTCCGCTAATTCCAAGCACTTCGCCTTTTCGCAGATCAAAAGTAATTTTTTTAAAAGACCGGGGATTAGGTGACGTAAGATTTTCTACCCGCAACACCACTTCACCAGGTACATTACTGCGCTCTGGAAAGCGCTGGGTAAGATCACGTCCAACCATCTTAGAAATAATTAGGTCAGTAGTCAGCTCCGAAGCATTCCAGGTACCAATATATTTACCATCCCGCATAATCGTAACATCATCTGATATTTGGAGAATTTCTTCCATTTTATGAGATATATAAATGATCGAAACTCCTCTTTTTCGTAAGTCACGTATAATCTTAAATAACTGTTCCACCTCATTACCAGTCAAAGAAGATGTTGGCTCGTCCATCACGATAATTTTCGAATTAAAGGATACAGCTTTAGCAATTTCAATAGACTGCACTTTTGATACAGATAGGGTCTTAACCAACGCATTAGGGTCAATATCAATTTCCAATTGTTGAAATAAAGCAGTAGTATCAGAATACATTTTTTTATGGTCTACAAATTGAAAAGGACCAAAACCTGTCATAGGAAAACGTCCTAACCATACATTTTCCATTACATCTCGATGAGGAACAGGATGCAATTCCTGATGAATCATGGATATGCCATAATTCAATGCATCTTTAGAATTATGTATTTCTAGTTTTTGCTGATTTAAGATAATTTCACCAGCATCTTGTTTATAAATCCCAAAAAGGCATTTCATTAACGTTGATTTGCCTGCACCGTTTTCTCCCATTAGAGCATGTACAGTACCAGGCCTAACCTTAAGCGTTACATCGTCAAGTGCCTTAACACCCGGAAATTCTTTAGAGATGTTATTCATTTCAAGTAAAAATTCAAGTTCTGTCATTATTGAGCGCCTCTCTTTCTCTCAAAGGCATTTTACTATTCCTTAGTAATCAAAATGGCAAGGGTACGATCCGAGATACATTAACCCTTGCCATTTTAAAATTTTTGATCCAAAAAAGAAATTTATTTAGCTTCGTTCATGTTTTCTTTGGTAATTTTCTTATAATCAATCCAGACATACTTGCCATCTGTAATCGTATACCCGGTGTTTTCTTTACTAGGAGTCTGACCTTGAGCCAATACATCAGTAAGATTAAAAGTAGCTTTGCCCTGATTATTAGCATCATTTAAAACGGTACCATAAAGTGTACCTTCTTCCAAAGCCTTTAATGCAGGAGCAGTAGCATCAACACCAACTACAGGCATGAATTTACCATTTTTAAAATACCCCTTAGCTTTTAATGCTTCGATAGCGCCTAAAGCCATATCATCATTATTTGCAAGCACAACATCAATTTTGTCCCCATAAGCTGCTAAGAAAGCCGCCATTTTTTCCTGACCTTTTACGCGATCCCACATTGCAGTATCTTCAGCTACTTTTTCAACTTTAAAACCTGCATCTTCAATTGCTTTAATAGCAAATTTTGTACGCATTTCAGCATCCTGATGACCTGGCTCACCTTTTAACATAACATAACGGATGACTCCATCTTTGGTAGGATTAGCTTTAAAGTAGTCTACTACTAATTGACCTTCCATAATTCCGGATTGCTCAGCCTTGGCTCCCACATAATATACCTTATCCCACTTTTTCATATCTTCTGGCAAAGGTTCACGGTTTAAGAATACTACAGGAATATTCGCAGCTTTTGCTTTATCAATAATTACACCTGCCGCATTGCGATCAACTGGATTAATGGCAAGAGCTTTTGCTTTTTTGTTAATAAACAAATCAACTTTATCGTTCTGAGTTGGCTGGGAGTTCTGACTGTCAACGATCTCCAATTGTGCCTTACCTTCAGCAGCCTTGGAAATGGCACTTCGTACACCACTCATGAATGTGTCATCAAATTTATAGATTGCGACACCAATTAAATTTTTACCACCCTTGTTTGCATCGGCAGCAGGTGGCGTTGAGCTCGAACATCCAGCTACCAATGCCCCAGCTAAGAGCGTTGCCATCATAAGTCCCTTCCAGTTTTTTTTCATAG
>JBEQCC010000476.1:0-3183 GCA_041639455.1 Pelosinus sp.
TGGGGGAGGTATTTATAAAAATATAATCAATATTAGGATAAAATGATAACTATTTCAAAATAGTATCTAATAGATATTTTAAAGCCTCCCCGACTCGGATGGTGGCTAGGTGGAAAACATGGCAAGATAGTGAACTGCAAGCTAACCTCCCTTCTTTCCATCGTTTTAGGAATAGGATTTTATATATTGCTAATTCTTAATGAGGAAAAACATAAGCTTTGCCACATCACTTTATACGGAACTTCCCCCAAAAATCGACAAGGAGCCCATTCTTTTATCTACCCAAAATCATCTCTTCTTTATAAAAGATTCGCGACGGTTCTTTTAAGTTGCCCCCAACGCCTCAATCGTTACTACCGTAATTACTTTAGTAGCTCTATGGCGAGTTCGAATAATCAATGCTGCATTGGGTGCATCTGTAGAGCTAATTTTATTTAACGCTTCTTCAACGGAACGACCTGTGAGTACATGCCGACTTATAAGGCGTTCTTTAGTAGTAGTGGGCGCAGTCTCAATAAACCAACTTTCATCAAATAAATCTGCAAGTTCATTCCAAGGGTGAGTATCTAATAGTAAGTAATTACCTTCAATAATTATAATTTTATGTTTATTCTCAATTACTATTGAACGTTCAACTGGATTGTGAAGGTCTCTATCATAAGATGGACAATATAATTTCTCTATCTTTTCAGACGCTATTTCCTTTATCAACATTACGAATCTCTGAGAATCAAAGGTTTGAGGAATTCCTTTTAATGGCAATAAGCCTTTTTCTACTAATATATCATCATGATAATGATATCCGTCCATTGGAACCACGATTGCTATCTCTTCTTTTAAGATATCATTAGTATTTTTCATTAACAAATCTGCTAATGTGCTTTTTCCTGCGCCTGGAACCCCGGTAATAGCTAACAAAAAGCGTTTATTTTGACTCTTTTCATAAGTTTCTATTAGCAGTTTCGTCAGCATCGTCAAATCAGCATTATTAATAAATTCCACTCTATGGGTCCCTCCTATTTGAAATCATATTATTACTCTATTTACCATAAAAATACCAATTCCTGCAAGGTTAGGCTGCTTTTCAATGGTTGGTCTTAAATATTGGAAATTTATAACCGGTGGTATGCAATTTTTTTATTTACTTTGGCATCCTATATTATAAAGGAGATGTTATAATGGCTGAAAACAGAGAGTTGAAAGCAACTCCCGGCATACCTGATAAAAACAGAGTTGTCGGTGAAATCCCACTGAAGAAAGCTGAGTACTACGGTTATTTTGATTCGGAACCTAGTACAAAAGAGATTATTAATCAAATTGAGACCGCTGTTAAAGATTCTGTGACTCCAGAAAAAAGCAAAAGTTAAAGCCAGTTGAAAATTTGGAGGCTAGAACCAAGTATTCGCCTAGACTTCAAGTCTAGGCGAATAGTAATATACTTATTAAACTCTAAATTCCAGCAAACTGCTAAATTAAATGCTGCAGTTCCTTAGGCCATGAACATTTTGATATCATCTTCGGGATTGCTGATGCCGCCGATGCCAAATTGCTCTACAAGCACCTTAGCTACCTTCGGTGAAAGGAAACCCGGCAGCGTCGGTCCGAGATGAATATTTTTCACACCAAGGTATAACAGCGCCAGGAGTACGATAACAGCCTTTTGCTCATACCAGGCGATATTGTACGATATCGGCAATTTATTAACATCATCCAGGCCAAAAACCTCTTTAAGTTTCAAGGCGATAACTGCTAACGAGTAGGAGTCGTTGCATTGACCGGCATCCAGTACGCGGGGAATGCCGCCGATGTCACCCAGAGGAAGCTTGTTGTAGCGGTATTTGGCACAACCCGCTGTCAGTATGACAGTGTCTTGAGGCAATGCTTTAGCAAATTCGGCATAGTAATCTCTGCTCTTCATGCGGCCATCGCAGCCAGCCATAACAAAGAAACGTTTGATGGCGCCGCTTTTCACTGCATCCACAACCTTATCAGCCAGAGCTAATACCTGGTTGTGAGCGAAACCGCCGATTATTTCCCCTTGTTCCAGTCCCTTAGGCGGTGGGCATTTTTTAGCGTGATTGATAAGAGCCGTAAAGTCCTTCGGTTTGCCATTTTTCCGCTCACCGATTTCTTTCAGGCCTTCAAAACCGACTACACCAGTCACATACACGCGGTCTTTATAACTGGCTTTCGGTGGCACTAAGCAGTTAGTAGTCATCAGGATGGGTCCATTAAAGGTTTCAAATTCTTTGTCCTGCAACCACCAAGCATTGCCGTAGTTACCAGCAAAATTGGTATATTTCTTAAAAGCTGGATAGTAATGCGCCGGCAGCATCTCGCCGTGGGTGTATACATCAATACCCGTCCCTTGGGTTTGTTCCAATAATTCTTCCAGATCTTTTAAATCATGCCCGCTGATCAGGATACCAGGGTTGTTTCTCACACCAATATTGACTTTAGTAATCTCCGGGTTGCCATAGGTGCTGGTATTGGCTTTATCCAATAAGGCCATAACATCAACACCATATTTGCCTCATTCCATCACCAAGGCGACTAAGTCATCAGCACTTAGCTTATCATTAATCGTGGCAACTAGCGCTTTTTCCATAAAGGCAAAAATAGCATCCTCCATATAGCCTAATGTATAGGCGTGCTCAGCATAAGCAGCCATTCCTTTTACGCCATAGGTAAGCAGCTCGCGCAATGAACGGACATCTTCATTTTCGGTTGCCAAAATTCCGACTGTGGCAGCCTTTCTATCAAATTCCGGCGCATTGTCAGCAAACCACAGAGTACTGTCATGAGAAGCTTCCGCTGCCTCATCAGCTGTGAACCAGCCAGCCAATTTCTGCCAGATGGATTTCGTACTGTCATTTGCAGCTTCTACCTTAATGCCAGCTTTTACTAAAGCAGCTTTCACGTTATCTCGCACGATCAGTGCTTGTTTAACGAGCACAACAAAGTGCTCCTTATCAAAGTTAGCATTGGTAATGGTAGCAAATAAGCCTTCCATTATAAACTTATCAGCCTCTGGTGTAGCAATTTTAGCCTGACGAGCCTCGAGTGCATAGACCGAAATCCCTTTTAGTGTGTACATGAGCAGGTCTTGGAGATTAGATACATCAGCCGTTTTTCCACAGACACCACGCATGGTGCAGCCAGTACCTTTGGCAGTTTCTTGAC
>JBEQCC010000477.1:0-2162 GCA_041639455.1 Pelosinus sp.
CGCTGGGGCTTGGAAAGAAACGATTGAGCTTATAAAATCAGTGTATCCCTATTTATTGTTTGGTGCAGCAATCGGAGCTTTTATTCACGGGGTCGTACCAACGGAGTGGATTTCCCATTACTTGGGGGGCGACTCGTGGTGGCTTATTCCCTTAGCGGCTATAATTGGCATTCCATTGTATGTCCGTCTATCTGCGATGATCCCTATATCCCAGATTCTCATCGCCAAAGGGATGAGTGCGGGGGCTGTTATGGCACTCGTTATCAGTTCTGCAGGGGCAAGTTTGCCAGAAATCGTATTGTTGAACTCTATTTTTCATAGAAGGTTGGTTGTGTCTTTTATTGTCTCAGTAATTTTAATGTCAACTATTTCAGGTTTTTTGTTTTACTTTATATAATTTAATTGGAGGGGATATATATGGGGTGCAATAATGGGGGAATAGAAAATTCAACCCGGATACTCTATACTTGTTCTGGGTGCTGTACCGAAGGAGCAGTAAGTGATCAAGTCGGACGTAAATTACGGGCGGCAGGTTATGCACGTTGTGGTACGAGTTGTTTGGCCGGTATCGGCGCAGGATATCCACGTTTTTTAAAAGCAGCGGCGGAGGCCACTGAAGTAATCGCCATCGACGGATGCAAAATGGCCTGCGCAAAGATGCTGCTAAAAAAGGCCAATATTACTGCAAAGTCATATGTACTCATGGACATGGGATTTTCAGAGGATCAAGATCAAGAAGCCTTTATCATCTATGCTTGTCAGCAGATCATGACACAATAACCAAATGAGTCAAAATTAATGGCCGTGTCGGAACAAAGATATAGTTACAGCAAAAGCCAGGATATTATCCTGGCTTTTGCTGTATTTAGCAGAGTTTTACCTGGGTGACTGGTATAGAATTATAAGATTGCCTACAGGCTATCTTTGTTTTTTTCCAAGGCGTTGCTAAGGTGATTCTTGCAATAACGGATAATATATTTAAGTGGACGTTATAAACTACAGAATAGCGCGTGTAAGCCCACTTGCAGTTAGGTATGTACTTATTTAAATTAACACAATGTTAACATAGGGTACATTGACTAGAAAAACGATCGTAGGGTATGATAAAAACATATTCAAGAATTTAAATATGATATTTTAAAGCTAAATCGCTACGGCAGACGGTTAGATGAGAGGAGACCCAATATATACAAGAGGAGTGGGCATCATGAAGAAAGCGGTATTAGTCATTATATGTACGCAAAACAGCGCACGCAGTCAAATGACAGAAGCCTTTTTCAAAAAATATGGTGATGATATCTTGGAGGTTCATAGTGCTGGTTTTGAACCTACAGAAGTAAATCCATATGCGGTAGAGGTTATGAATGAGATTGGTATTGACATTAGCGGTCAGCATTCCAAGGGTGTTCGGGACTTTTTAGGGAAAATGTCATTTGGCTACGTCATTGCTGTTTGTAAAAAGGCTGAAGGCAAATGTCCCGTGATATTTCCAGGAGCACGACAGTTATTATCCTGGCCCTTTGATGACCCGGCTGCATTTGAGGGAACAGAAGAAGAAACCCGGCAAAAGTTCCGGCAGGTGCGTGATGAAATTGAAGAGAAGGTCAAGGAATGGTTACAGGAATATCGTGATCAGCACGATCATATAAAATAAAATGCCATCAGTGGGCAAATCTGGTGGTTTATGAGGTGGGTTATTATGAAAATTATTATTATTGGCGGGGTAGCTGCTGGCACTTCTGCAGCAGCCAAAGCGAGAAGAAACAATGAAAACGCTCAAATTACTTTATTTGATGCAGACAGTGATGTATCCTATTCAGGATGCGGCTTGCCGTACTTTATTGGAACTGAAGTGGAAGGGCGGGGACAATTGGTTCCCAGAGATGCTGCATTCTTCAAACAGAAATATAATGTGGATGTATACACCAGACATCAAGTGTTAGAAATTCAGCCACAGCGCAAAGTACTTACGGTTCAGAACCTAGTTACGCAAGAAATCTTTCAGGAAAGCTATGATAAACTGGTTGTTGCCACTGGAGCAAAATCGGTTGTGCCTGCCATAGAGGGTGGCAATAAACCTAATGTATTTTATTTACGGAATGTAATCAATGCCGACCGTATCCGTGAACAAGTGCTAGCAGCTAAGCCAAAATCGGCTGTTA
>JBEQCC010000477.1:2172-3181 GCA_041639455.1 Pelosinus sp.
CATCGACGGCATCGACGACGAACGGATCTTCACCTTAAGAAACATTCCCGACACAGACAGAATCAAACATCTCCTGGACAGCCGGAAACCTCAAAGCGTCGTGGTGGTGGGCGGAGGTTTCATCGGTCTTGAAATGGCGGAAAACTTAACAGCGAGGGGAATCTCTGTTAGTGTCGTGGAAATGGCAGAGCACGTTATGCCTGCATTAGATCCAGACATTGCGGTATATGTGGCAGATCATCTGGTGGAGAAGGGCGTACAGGTAATCGTTAACGATTCAGTGATCCGGCTGGAAGGAGACCCTTCTGTTAGTAAAGTGATACTGAAAAGCGGCAAAGAAATCGACGCGGATTTTGTGATCATGGCTGTCGGGGTAAGACCCAATGTAGAACTAGCCCAAAAAGCAGGAATTGAACTTGGTTCAACAGGAGCCATCAAAGTCAATCGAAAAATGCAAACCAATATGGATGATATCTATGCCTGCGGTGACTGCGCGGAAAGTTACTCTTTAATTACCGGGAAACCTTTGTATAGGCCGTTAGGTTCTACTGCCAACAAAATGGGGCGAATCACTGGTGAGCAAATCACTGGCGGCGATTTGGAGTTCCGGGGAATTTTGGGGACAGGTATTTTTAAAGTGTTTGAGATGGCAGTAGGCCAGACTGGTCTTACGGAAAAGGAAGCAAAAAAAGAAGGCTATGAAGTTGTTGTTTGTCATAACATTAAACCAGACAAGCCCGAATATTATCACGGTAATGAGATGGTCATTAAGGCAGTTGCCGATCAAAGCACTGGCAAGGTTCTGGGGGTGCAGATTGTCGGAAAATCCGGCGTCGATAAACGAATGGATGTCTTTGTGACCGCCATTACTTTCGGTGCGAAAGCAGAAGATTTGTTTCATCTGGATTTAGCCTATGCACCACCATTTTCTACCACCAAAGACCCGGTGATGTATACTGGAATGATTCTAGATAATGCCATTAGGCGCGGCAGAGAGCTAATGACCCCG
>JBEQCC010000478.1:0-3171 GCA_041639455.1 Pelosinus sp.
TTATTATTAAAGGTTATCCCTTCTTTTTCTTTCAACTGCTGTACGACTCTTCGTTCAAGAGTATTTTTAACACCACTGCCATCAACAATGGGAGTATGTTTCGCTGCTGCCGCAATTCGGTCCGACTCTTTAAAAGTGTATCTTTTCTTTCCAGCGTATATGTATAAGTCTGTTCCGCCCATGCCAAATGCATCTACTTTGCCGTCTAGTTCCTGAATTAATTGTATAGCCTTATTTTTATTTCCATCTGTTCCTATCCGCTCAATGGAAAACATTTCTCCACCAAATTCCGCCATAGCCTGATGGTCGCGCTTTGACGATCCTAAGCTAATGCTGGCAACCCGCTTCATAATATGTTTGCTCCTTCTACGATCTAAACAACTGCTGCACAATACCTTTGATTCTCTCTGGATCTACATATTTATTGTCCGCAATGGGCGATTCGCCAATTTGTATACCAATAACTTCCTTATCCAATAGGGTCTCCATTAATTTAATTCTTAGATTTGAACCTAATATAATAACAATGTCATAGTTGCGCAATGTAGCAATGATTTCCATAATGGTGTTAAAAAGGCCAATACCGCTTTTTTTCTGTACAAAATCCCAGCGTTCCTGTTCCGACAGCAGTAAGGAATAATCAATGCCTTCCTGTCTGGCCATTAATCGCAGCTCTTCGCAATTCTCAATAGGAAAGCCCACTAAAGCCACTTTTCCACCCTTTCGGACCTCTCCTAGTGTTTCCAATTTAGAAATAACGGTTCGGTCGATACCAACGCGGTTAGCGACTTCCTGCTGAGAAAAACCCTGGCTGCGTAAATTGAACATTTCATCGATGATCTGGTTGATCTTTTGGCGATTTATAATCTTTTCACCAATTCGCAATAACATCTGCTATCCTCTCCTACATTACATCCCAATGCAAACTTAATCTGTTATATGATGAATATTGATTTATCTAATCTAATATATAGTATATGTGCACAAGATTGTGCACATACATATTTTAGCATTTTTTTTCGAATTTAACAAATATAAATAAGCCTCCCACCGTTACTATTATGAAAACTGCTCTAATACATCAATAAAATCGTCTTTGCTCACCGCTTGATTAAATTTTAGACGCAATTCAGCGGAATGAGGCATTCCCTTTGTATACCATGCTCCATGACAGCGCATTTCTCTAACTCCGATATATTCACCTTTATGCGCCACTAACATATCTAAATGCCTTAACAATAGAGAAAAACGTTCCTCCACACTCGGTGGCGGTAAAATATCTCCTGATGATAAATAATGAGTTATTTGACGAAATATCCAAGGATTTCCTTGTGCTCCCCGCCCCACCATTATGGCATCACAGCCCGTTTGATCCATCATTTTCTCCCCATCATAAGGCGTACGAATATCTCCATTACCAATTACGGGTATCATTACTTTCTCTTTAACTTGGCGTATAATATTCCAATCGGCCTCACCTGTATAAAACTGTTCTCTGGTACGACCATGAACAGCAATTGCAGCAATTCCTGCCTTCTCAGCCAGCTTAGCTATCTCTACCGCATTAACAGAGTCTTCACTCCATCCCTTGCGAATTTTAACGGTTACCGGTACATGTACAGCTTTTACCACACTCGCCATAATCCGATATGCCAAATCTGGCTGGCACATTAAAGCACAGCCACTGCCGTTTTTCGTAACTTTGGGTGTTGGACAGCCCATGTTAATATAAAAAATATAAGCACCTGATTTTTCTACATAGATTGCAGCTTTTGCCATACTCTCCGGATCGGAACCAAATATTTGCATAGCCATCGGGCGTTCCCGGTCATCAATTTGAAGCATATGCAAGGTTTGGCAATTCTCATATAATAAACCTTTATCACTGACCATTTCGGAATACACCAAACCACAGCCCATTTCTTTAGCTAATAGCCGAAAAGGCAAATCTGTAACACCAGCCATTGGGGCTAGAATTACAGGATTATCTAATTTAATATTACCAATTTGCATACGCTAACTACTCCTTACTAAGAAATAAAAAAATGAAATACTAAGACACAAAGCGGCTTACGCAGACACACAAAGTGCACGAAGGTCCCATAAACATCTTCGTGTTCTTCGTATATCTTCACAACTTCGCGTTTCAACGTTTGTTCTAAAATCCTATACGTTCTATTGTATTTAAATTAAAATTGATACTTGGCACTCGCCACCTGGCTGAAAAACAAATACCTTTCCAAGTACCTATCATCCATTTGTCTATCTATTAAGATCGTAAATAATCCGTAATCCTTCTAATGTTAAAAAATGTTCCACAGCATTAATTACAGAAGTTTCTTGTGCAATCAGGTTAGCTAAGCCACCTGTTGCTATAACATAAGCATCTTGCTCCATTTCTTCTTTCATTCGTTTGACAATTCCCTCGACCTGTCCAACAAATCCATAAATAATACCTGACTGCATGCTGGTAACTGTATTACGGCAAATAACGCTTTTCGGTTTGACCAGCTCAATCCGCGGCAATTTAGCTGCTCTTTGGAATAGAGCCTCAGTAGAGATACCAATACCCGGAGAGATAGCACCACCTAAATAATCACCATTTTCACCTATGACACAGAAGGTAGTTGCTGTACCAAAATCAACAATAATAAGAGGACCACTATATTTATGATGTGCAGCAACTGCATTTACAATACGGTCAGCTCCTACTTCTCGGGGATTTTCGTATTTGATAAAAATACCAGTTCTAATACCAGCCCCTACCACTAGAGGCTCCACTTTAAAATATCGTTGGCACATTTTGACCAAGGGTACAACAAGAGGCGGTACTACGGAGGAAATGATAACCTCAGAAATATCTTTAATACTAAGTCCACCATAAGCAAACAGATTATTAATTAACATCCCATACTCATCGCCTGTTTTTTGCCTATCAGTTGACACCCGCCAATGTTGTAATAATTCTTCCCCTTCGTATGCTCCAAGTACTATATTGGTATTACCTATATCAAACACTAATAGCATCGAGTCTAGCCTCCCATTGTAAATTTACGTAAAAACTCAAGATAAAACCCACACATGACAGTATATAAACAGTTCGTCATCCTGTCAATATATTATAAAGGAAGACTTTGACTTAACCAGTGTTCTTTCTAGTATAACTATATT
>JBEQCC010000479.1:0-3168 GCA_041639455.1 Pelosinus sp.
AAACTTCATAATAATAATCTCTTTCCTCCAACCAGTTTACCATATATCTCACGTCATCCCGCCCCATTGTTAAGGATGAAATTTCTTGACCGATTTTATCATGAATCGCCGCACCATTATAGGATATCAAATAGGTATTCAATCCAAATTTCTTACAAATCGAAACCGCATCAAAATAGGTCCTGCCTGTTGCAACAATTACTTCAATTCCCTGCTCTTGCGCACGCTGGATTGCTTTTATATTTTCTTTACTTACTTCATGTTCTTCATTTAATAAAGTTCCATCTAAATCTGTTGCAATTAATCTCATCGTAGTGTCACCTTTCTATATATTGGGATGAACGCTTATATTACTATTTCTTTTTACTTCTCTTCTTCTTTTCGATTATCCTTTTTTACAAAACACCATTATGTATCATATATGCAGCAGATAGCCACATAAGAATCGCCGATACCTTACTAATTTATTCAAATAGCTGAGTAAAACTCTTTTACTACCCCCAAATTTATTATCTAATCAAAAAAATAGCTAGTAAGGAGAAAATTTTGTTAACGACATTGGCAGTCTTTCAATGTCACTCAGCCCAGGACTACGAACTGGTTGTTGGGCCTGAGCCATTTATTGAACGGTTAGCAGATGTGAAGATGCAAAAAATGATCATGGATCAAGCTCCTTATCCCAATGAACTGCTGCAGAATGGTTTGCCAGCGGACTGTACCAACAACATCTAGACGAAATACGAAAGGCACTGTGTATCCGCCGCGAAGCAGCTTGCAAAATTTCACAAACCTATTTTACAGACACTAAAAATTGGCAAGTTCTGACAGGTGGCTTTTATATTTGGTTTAGCTTGCCCCATCCCCTTTCCATGGCCCTAAATGAAGGTCTTTTAATTCATCCTGAAAGCATCTATGACTATTTATCAAACCGACACCATCGCCACTCCTGTTCCTATGCTTCATTATCTGAAATGAAAGAAAAGCTATCGCCTTTCCGTGATTATCAGAATGTTAAAGACTTAGTTCATTATACATTAAAATCACTATTCCATTCCTGACAGACCAATAATCAATACGCAAGTTTTTAATACATTGCATAGTAATAAAAGGCTTGCCTCTTCTCTTATTTGAAAGAGGTAAACCTTTTATTACTACGACAGGGAAAAATCTTTTGCTAATGCTGCTGCAACAAACTCAATATGCTCCTGCAGCTCGATTTCTAACATTTGAGCACCTTGTACAATAGTCTCACGGTTAACTGCCCTGGCAAATGCTTTATCCTTCATTTTTTTCATAACGGATTTTACTTGCAAATTTGCGATACTTTTATCGGAACGTACCAAAGCACATGCAATAATAAAACCAGTAAGTTCATCGACTCCAAGCAATACCTTTTGCAATAAGCTTCTTTCTGGCGCCCAGTCCCTAGCATGTGATTCTATATCAATAATAAATTGGTCTGTATAGCCATGAGGCTTTAGCATATTTTTAGTATTTCCTGGATGCTCTTCAGGATATTTTTCAAAATCAACATCATGGAGCAACCCTATAGCTCCCCAGTACTCTACATCTTCACCATATTTTGCAGCATATGCACGCATAGCAGCTTCTACTGCTAAACAGTGATTTAATAGCGTTTTTTCTTGTACATGCTGCGTCAAAATACTCCACGCCTTTTCTCTTGTTGTATCCATTTCTTCTTCCTCCAATACATTTTTTGGGGTAAGCTTCCCCTTCATTAAGAAATACTATTCATGATTCTTCTACAAAAAGATGATTGTTTTATCCCAAGATACGTATCGAATCATATCGTGTTATAATGCTTAATAATCATTTGATTATTATAACATATAAGAAGGATTAGTGAGTAGGAAAAATGTATCTGCCGTTAAATCCACTCGCATCACATTTACTGTTTTCATAATGCTGCCACAAAAAAGAAATGTCTTGGCTCTTTGGAAGGATTTTCTTTATAATATAAGTATCTTTTTCTATAATATAAAGATAATCTTAGTCCATCTAAAAACATGACTGGGATGGAGCGCTCAATCTTACAACCACTTCACTGGAGGGAAATGGATTATGTTGAATACTTTGATTGAACAAGGTTATGGAGAAGCAGAAGATTTTAACTGTGCTGAAAAAATACTCTATGGCGCTAATGATGTGTATCACTTAGGTTTGACTCCCGAAGCTTTGCGAATTGCAGCAGGCTTTGGCGGAGGGATGACCATTGGCAGTGTATGCGGGGCTCTAACAGCAGCTATTATGGTATTAGGTATCCTGTTTGTTAAAGACAAGGCACATGAAAGTGACAAAATTAAAATCTTAACACAAGAATTATTTGACGCCTATCAGGAACAAATGGGTGATATTGACTGTACTCCTTTAAAAAATCGCTATCGCAGGGAAGATATCAAATGCAAATATGTAATTGCAAAAGCCGCCGCAGCTCTGGATACTATTATCAAAAAAGAACACGAGAAAACATCCAGCCAGCCTAAATGAAAAAGAGGAAGCACAAAGCTTCCTCTTTTTATCGTCGTTACATTACTATCGTAATGGTAAGAGCCATGTAGCGCTGCTCTGTTCCCAGTACAACGTTAGTTGTACTCCTTCATATTATCGTAACTGACTATATATATAATTGTGGTTCACCCTTCATTAACTGCTGTAATCGAACCACCCCATTCCAATCTCATATTTCTTCCTTAGTATTTTACTTTTTTATCCTCCTTTCTTGATTTAAGTTTATTATATTACAAATAAACTTAATCTTCAATCTATTTTTCAAAAAATTTCATAGTTAATTTTCTACAGTAAATCGATATTTATTCTTTACTAGCTTTGAATAAGCAGTATATTCGCTTATTGACAGAGCAACAATGAATACTACATTCGTTTTTATGCATCATCTTTACAAAGAAATTTCAAATTATAGTTGCTCTCTCATTCCCAAAGTCGCTATTATATATAGTATAATTGTCTTTTAAGGAGGATCCCCATGCATAAAATACCCTACA
This sequence comes from Pelosinus sp., assembly GCA_041639455.1. GTDB lineage: Bacteria > Bacillota > Negativicutes > DSM-13327 > DSM-13327 > Pelosinus. The sequence continues at coordinate 3,024 of JBEQCC010000479.1, forward strand.
TTGGAAAATGGATTTCTGGTTTATATAGAATTGGACAATCTTTTTTTGATCATCATTTAGGAACCTACAGTTTAGGAAGCGGTAATGGATACTATGCTTGCCTGACTTTTCTGTATCAGCAGGAAGGCGTTACGCAAGATACAAT
>JBEQCC010000480.1:0-3157 GCA_041639455.1 Pelosinus sp.
TATCTTTCTGGAAAGCGGACGTGGATTTTATGGTAAAATTATTACTGAGAGTGGCGTTTATATTTTTAAAAGTAAATTTCTGAGTAAGAGAATGTATCCGTTACCGGTATGGATTGTTACAATACCCTACGAAATTGAAAAAACGCAGCAAAGAGCTTTCGTTCGTTTTGATGTAGCACAGCCTCTACAGATAGAGTATTTTTTGGATGATGATGCGGAGAATGCTATTACTCTTAAGGTAATGACTCGGGATCTTAGTGGTGGGGGATTGCAAGCTATATGCGAGCGATCAATAAAAATAGGGACAAAAGTAAATATGACGCTGACTCTTCCAGAAGAAGGTGACCTTGAGGTAGATGGTGAAGTTATCCGAGTGCAGAAACCACAAGAAGATCGACAGTTATTTTGGATCAGTATCAGGTTTGTCGATACGCGTAATATTGTGCGGGACAAAATAAGCAGATTTATATTTAAGAAGCAGTTGGAACATCGTCAAAGAGGTCTCTAACTTACAGGAGGTAGAATGATGATCAAAATATTAATTGTTGATGATTCTGCTTTTATGCGTAAGCTATTATCAGATCTATTTTCTGCTGAGTCAGATTTTTTTGTAGTTGGTACAGCGCGAAATGGTAAAGAAGCTATAGAGAAAGTAAAACAATTTAGACCTGATGTAATTACTATGGACGTTGAAATGCCAATTATGAGTGGGTTGCAAGCACTGGAAATTATTATGAAGGAAATACCAACGCCTGTAGTGATGCTTAGTAGTCTTACTAGTGCTGGAGCAAATGCAACGCTAAGTGCTTTAGAGTTAGGTGCAGTTGATTTTGTGGCAAAGACTGCAGGCGTTATTTCTAATATAGCTGGTATTAGTACTGAAATAGTAGCTAAAAGTCGAGCGGCAATTAAAGCAAACGTATCTCAATTAAGTAAAGTAAAGGTAATAGTACCAGCCATGACGAATCTTTCATTTCAATCTTTTAAACAATCCACGAATGAGCCTATTTTAGCAATTGGTACATCAACGGGAGGTCCTAGGGCTCTCCAGGAAATTGTTACTCGATTACCTGGCAACTTACCTTGCGGTGTAGTGATTGTTCAACATATGCCTCCAGGATTTACTCGATCTCTAGCTGAACGTTTAAATTCTTTATCCTCTTTGACAGTAAAAGAGGCTGAGCATAATGATATTATACGCGAGGGGTTAGTTCTAGTCGCCCCCGGTGATCATCATATGAGCATCGAGCGTGAAGGTAATAAAAAAGTTGTGAAGTTGAATCAGAACCCTCCTATTGGTGGACATCGGCCAGCAGTAGATCCTATGATGGAATCCGTTGCCAAGGTTTATGGGGAGAATGCTGTTGGCGTAATTCTTACGGGGATGGGTCATGATGGTGCTAAAGGTATACAGGCTATCAAACAAAAGGGGGGCTACACCATTGCCGAGGACCAATCTACAGCGGTTGTGTTTGGTATGCCTAAATCAGCGATTGAACTCGGTGTGGTTGACAAAGTAGCGCCACTTTCAACTATTGCTGCAGAAATTGTTAAAGCTATTGTCAAATAATTATGGAGGTGGAAATGATGGATACAAATCAGTATATGGGAATGTTCTTGGAAGAATCTCGGGAACATTTGCAAACGCTTAATAGTTGTGTGTTAGATTTAGAAAATGATCCTGAAAACCTATCTGTACTTAGCGAAATTTTTCGTAGTGCTCATACAATAAAAGGTATGTCAGCTACTATGGGATTTACAACAATTGCAGAATTAACACATGAAATGGAAAATATATTGGATTTATTACGTAAAGGTCAATTAAAGGCAAGTCATGATATTATTGACACTGTTTTTAGATGTGTTGATACTTTAGAGCAGCTGGTAGAAAGTGTTGCATCAAATAATGAAAGCTCTATTGACAGTAAGCCATTGATTATTAAGCTTAAAGCCTTGGCTAAAGGAGAGGCTATTTTATCTACTCCTGTAAAAGCAGAAGCCGTTAGCATAGTATCAGTATCAGGAGCATCTTCTTCGATTGAGCTTAGTGATACAGAAATAGCCGTTATAAAAAAAGCACGTGATCAAGGTATGCAGGCGTATGAGGTACAAGTTTCTTTGCGAGAAGGTTGTCTTTTGAAGTCTGCCCGATCTTATATGGTTATGAATGCGCTAGATGAAATTGGTGAAGTAATAAAAAGTATCCCAGCAGTAGAAGAATTAGAAAAAGAAAATTTTTCTCTTAACTTCCAAGTGATTGTGATATCGGGTAGTGAGGCAGAGAAGATTCAACACACGGTATTATCGATTTCAGAAATTGAACAAGTGGTTGTTTTGCCATGCGTATTGCCTAATGATGCTACGGGAGAAATTATTGCTCCAAAATCGATGGAACCAATGAAAAAAGATGACGAAGCTGAGAAAGCTGGAAATGGCCTTGTGCATACCCAAACCACTGTAGAAAAGAAAAATAAAAGTGGTCAATCAGTGCGTGTGGATATTGATAAACTAGATACCTTGTTAAATCTTGTCGGTGAGTTAGTAATTAATAAGACCCGACTGGAACAAATTGGTCTTACCCATAAGCTAACAGATTTAGTAGAAACCATTGAACAAATGGATCGAGTAACTACTGATTTACAGGCTGTTGTCATGAAAGTACGGATGGTTCCTGTAGGACAAGTTTTTAACCGTTTTCCAAGAATGGTTAGAGATTTATCTCGGGATCTTAATAAGGAGATCAACCTTATCATTCAAGGTGAAGAAACAGAGCTTGATCGTACAGTTATTGATGAAATTGGTGATCCACTTGTTCATTTATTGCGCAACTCCATTGACCATGGTATTGAGCATCCAAATGAAAGAGAAGAAAAAGGTAAAAACCCTATTGGTGAAATTCGCCTGATTGCTCGCCATGAAGGTAATAATGTAATAATTATGGTCGAAGATGACGGCAAGGGTATTAACGCTGATGTTATTAAACGTAAGGCTGTTGAGAAAGGTCTTATCTCCCAAGGTGAGGCTGATGCAATGGATGCCAATGAAGCTGTGCGTTTAGTATTTCTGCCAGGTTTTTCTACAGCTGCCGTTGTCACGGATGTTTCTGGACGCGGTGTAGGTATGGATGCTGTAAAAAATAAAATTGAATCCCTTGGTG
>JBEQCC010000481.1:0-3118 GCA_041639455.1 Pelosinus sp.
ACTGGTTTTTGGCTTTTTGTTACCAAATTCAAAAAATATGCTGTCTCCTCTAACGTATCAGTGCCATGAGTGATAACGATTCCATCCACTTTATTAGAAGCTAAAAGTTCATTAACGCGTGCTGCTAATTGCAGCCATATATCACAAGACATATCACAGCTGTCAATTTGCGACAGTTGCTCTCCAATAACATGGGCAATTTTATGTATTTCTGGAATTTCTTGAATCAGGCTATTCACAGATAAAATCGCCGAAGTGTAATGCAATGTTTCTGTTGTAGAAGAAGCTTTACCAGCGATCGTACCTCCTGTACCGATAATTATAATATTTTTTTTCATGATATTTCTCCCTTGCAAATCATTTTACAATTAAAATCAGTAATTATTAGTCTATTTTAGGAGATGTAAGGTTAGACCTTGAAATTGGTCAGCTGCTTACTGACTTAGTTAAAGGAGTATCGCTGGATGTCGATTTAGCACTCATGGCTACTTTATAGAGTAAGCTACAAAGCAGCAGATAGGCAAAAACGCCCAGGTAGGTAGCCGCAGGTGTTTCTACCCATACTTCCAGAAAATAATCAAATCCCATTATACGTAATACGGCACTGATAAGACTGCCGATAGCGCCACCTGCTATAAAACCGGAGGCAATCGTTTCCCCTTTGTTTAGACGCAAGGCATTTAGAAGTTCGTCTTTGCTGCTATGAGAAACAAAGTGGGAAATCAGACCGCCAACTAAAAGCGGTAAATTAATTTCCATCGGCAGATAGGCACCAAGAGCAAAAGCCAAAGGAGGAACTTTGACCATCCAGAGAATAACGGCAAAGAAAGCACCGGTCATATAAAGAGGCCATTGCGCCGAACCACCTTCCATTAAGGGCTTAACAATAACCGCCATAGCGTTGGCTTGCGGCGCTGGCAAAGCTCCCTGCCCCACAAAACCATATGCCTGGTTAAGCAATATGAGAACGCCTATAGCCAAAGTAGCTGCCAGCATGGAAGAAACCAATTGCCATTGTTGCATTTTGCGCGGAGTTGCCCCCAGCAGATGAGCCACTTTCAATTCAACATAAAGTTACCAGCTACCCCCAAAGTGGTGCATAAAAAAGCCGACATCATTAAGATAGCAGTAATTCCCATATCGCCACTCATTCCGGTACTCCCCAGTACGAGCGCGGAAACAATGATCATAAAAATAGTCATACCGGAAACGGGTTCGGTACCGGTAAATGCAATCGAGCTGATGCCTACCACTGAGAACAGGAAGGAAAATACTACAACAATCACCATGGCAAGCACAGTTTGCAGGATACTTTGAGAGAAAAAGGTATGGAAAAATATCGTAAACAGCAAACCAATGACAACCATGCCGCTTACAATGAGAGGCATGGGAATGTCTTTTTGTGTGCGCTGCAAGCTTTGCTGGGTATCACTGCTTCGTTTTAGCAAGCCGGCCATCACGTTTTTTGCTACGCTAATCACAACGTTGGACATGGATAGAAGGCCGATAACTCCCGCCATAGCTAGCATGCCAATGCCAATGTGGCGTACGTATTCACGAAATACCACATCGATGGGGGCATTTGCCAGTAAAATATCTTTCCCTTTGACGATCATATGATGATCGCCTGCCAGATAATAGATGACAGGAATACAAACGAACCAGGAAAAGAAAGAACCAGCAGCAATAATGGCGGCATAGCGCAGCCCAGTGAAAAATCCAATCCCCAGAAGGGCCGATTCATTGTTTAAGCTAAAAGTCAGTTTGGCTTTATCCGCCAACTGCTGTCCCCAGCTAAAAGCGGTGCTAGAAATTACTTCCTGCCACCATCCAAGGCTGCTGAGGATAAAATCATAAATGAGAGCAATTGCGCCACTGAATAACATGAGTTTAGCTTTACTGCCTTCTCCAGAGGTTAAAACTTCTGCCGCTGCCCGTCCAGCTGGGAAGGGATAGGCATGATGCATTTCTTCACAAAAATAGCGGCGGAATATAGCAGCAATCAAAACGCCAAGTAGACCACCAAGGATAATTGGTACAGCCATTTGAAAGTAGCTGAGACTGTTATTTCCTAGGATGTAAAAGGCCGGTAGAATAAACATGGCACCGCCCAAACCATTTGTACCTGCGCTAGCGATGGCTTGAATATGGACGTTTTCCGGGAAGGCATTTTTACGTTTAAGCATGACCGCCATGCCCATGGCCATTACTGACACAGGAGCAAAGGCATCTACCGTTTGCCCGATTTTCAGGCACAGATAACCAACTGCTAGGGCAAAAATTGCGGCATAGAATAGCCCCCAAAAGACGACATATGAATTAATTTCCTGATACTCTTTGTCAGGGGACATCGGTGTTACCATTGGAGTAATGTTGCTTTTCTCTTCAGACATAATGCGCCTCCTTGATAAATTTGTAGTTACTTTTCTAAGTACTCATTCTTAAGTCAGTTTTACATGTAATATTTTCTCCTCCTCCTTGTCATAACAATAAGACTACACCTTAAATTCCTATTCTTTATAAATACGAATCAGCGCGGTTAACTTGAGAATTGCCAGGATATAATTGGAGCAAACGCCCAACCTTCTTTATAAATAATTTATTTCCACGCTTAACACTTACTCTAATTGCAAAGATTGTGCCAAAAAAAGTCTTCGTGCTGCATTTACAATAAATATGTGTAAAAGGTGTTATCCAGAAGCTTTACATTCTAATATTTTAAAAAATAATAAAAAAATATCAGCTGACTGCCAAAGGCATTTTTCAGCTGATAAAATATTTTCTTGCGGCAGTAAAGGCATCCAGGATTTAAAGAACGGGATAAACAGGAATTTATACAACCTATTTATTAACCTAATTAGGCTTTGCATTCTTCATGCTTGGACATTTTTAGATTCTTGCCTTACAGAAGTCGGTACATATGATAAAATAAAGAAGACTTGATTGGCGATGGAGTTTTAACTCCATCGCCAATCTTAGCCGCACTTATCCAGGGACTTAGCCTCTCTCAGCTCCCGCTTAAGAAGATGGGAGCCTTAGAGCGGTTTCGTCATCGGATAGCTAGACATAGGCAAACGGCCTTCCCTGGTAGCATGTTTTTTATAAAGTAAAAAATTAG
>JBEQCC010000482.1:0-3143 GCA_041639455.1 Pelosinus sp.
AATAACAATAATTTATACCAAATAAAAATATTTATCATCAATATCCTTGTGATTAAGACTATTTTCTTCTATTTAGATCTATTTACAGCAATTATGATGATAATTATTGTAAATCGGGAGTAAAATGCAGAAAAGCTATAAGCGTTTAATTTAAAAGGCACCGGAAGTATCCGGTGCCTTTAGAGTGTATGTGCTTATATTTTAGGGTAGAGGGGAAGCTTTGCATAAGAGGTTTTAATCGCGACGAGGCCAGCACTGTTGGCGAGGCCAGCATTGTTGTTGACGGGGCCAGCACTGCTGACGGGGCCAGCATTGTTGTTGGCGGGGCCAGCACTGCTGACGAGGCCAGCACTGTTGTTGACGAGGCCAACATTGCTGACGGGGCCAGCACTGTTGTTGACGGGGCCAGCAAGAAGATGACGGACCGCATCCTACAATAACGACTCGTTCATCATCGTCATCATCATCCCAGTCAGACATTTCTGGTCGATCCCACTTAGGTCTTTGTTCGCTATTATCATAATAGTCATCATCATCGTCATAATACATAATTTTATCCTCCTTTTTAGTCTAGCTATGTTGAGGTTACCATTCACCGGTATAAGGATTATAGGAACAGGCAGCAGGAGGGGCCAGCCATGACCTTTCAGAATCGTTGCCTTGGGCTAATGGGCGACAATCCGTGCAAGCATAGCGATATTCACAGTCCTTACATTTTTGGATTTGATTTTTGGTTGTATGCCAGCATTGTTGTAGTGGGGGATCCGTAAGTACATCAGCTAATGAATGCGTGAGAATATTGCCGCATACTTGATTTCTTGCGAAGATACAAGGTATGACATTACCTGTGGAGGTAATCGCAATTTTTCCTGCTAGGCATTGGCAGTAGGTCTGAGAAGCCGTAAAAGAAGCTTCGTCGGTGTAAAAGGGCGGTTTAATAGGCGGCTTGGTATAAGTTGTTGGAAGTAAATGTTGATCATCTCCTCTGCCAGTGGGACGAATCACATCGGGATACGCATCGGGCATGCCTAATTCTTCATATAACTTAAGAATATTAGGTACTTCATGTTCGTTGGCTTTCATAATAATAGAAGCAATGCGCAAAGGAATCTTGGCTTCTAATATTTTCTTGATGGCAGTCATGGTTTTCGTAAAGCTATTAGGATGCAAGGTTACGCTGTCATGGACGGAGGCGTTATTAGCATAAATGGTTGTAGCGATGTTTACATTATATTGTTTAAAAAAATCGATACAGCTATCATCAACTAATGTAGCGTTTGTAAAGATTTCGATATATTCATAGCCGATTTCATGAGCCTTGATGACTAGGTCACGCCACTTCGGGTACAGTAATGGTTCACCGCCAATAAATTGAATATCAGAAGCTCCGGCTGCTTTTGCCTCTTCTATAAGGGAGAGCCAGCGGTGATGAGGTACGAGATCCAATTCCTTGCGTGAAGGACCACTTTCTGAGTAACAGTGTAGACACTTACTGTTGCAGGCTGCTGTTAGTTCTAACCACAGAAACTCAAGTTTTGCGGGGCAGTCTGGTAAGGAGTGCTCTGGCAAAGAAGCAGAAGATGTTTCTTGAAAAAAACCTAAATCTTTTTGTTCTAGCTTATTTAAGAAATTCATGTATTGTGTGCTTTCGGTAGAAGACATATCCCAAAGATCCTCCAAAGCGTTGCTTTGGCAGGCGCTGAGTAGTCCAGTTGCACTTTGGTTAATGGAATGAACCTTTCCTGTTTTAAAGTCGTAGATTGCACCACGAGCAGCACCTTTCACTAATTTGCAGTGTTTTTGTAAGTTATAATACAACAGATCAGCCTCCTTTTATGGTGGATTTATTACATAATATGCAAAAAACAGTATCTTGGTGTGTGTCATCTTTCAAAAAAACAATCGGATGTTGACAAAAAATAAGATTACATATATAATTAACAACGTTATTGATGACAAAAAAATATAATATGCGGAAGTAGCTCAGTGGTAGAGCATCGCCTTGCCAAGGCGAGGGTCGCGAGTTCGAATCTCGTCTTCCGCTCCATAGAAATATTGAACTCGGCAGTTATTGCTGGGTTTTTTGCATATATCTTGTTTTTGTTATTTACTTATGGTATCATATGGGGTATGACATTCTAAAGTGTAGTGATTTATGTCTAAAGTAAGGAATTTATTTGAACTAACATAGAAAACATGTTAAAAATGGTAATACTATTTTTGGCGTTACACATAATGTCGCCAACTAATTAAATAGGGAGGATACAGTACGAAATGAAAGCAACAATGGAGAAAATAGACAATCATAAAGTGGTCTTTGAAATTGAAGTACCTCAAGTGGAAGTAGCAAAAGCAGTTGAAAAGGCATATCGTAAATTATCTAATAAAGTGAATATTCCGGGGTTCCGTAAAGGAAAAACACCTCGTCGCATTTTAGAAATACATATTGGTAAAGAAGCACTATTGGATGAAGCTTTTGAAATCATGGCTAGCCCTGCGTATGCTCAAGCACTTGAAGATAATAAAATTGAACCAGTAAGCCGCCCTCACATTGATGTTGTTACCTTAGCGGAAGATAAAGATTTACTCTTTAAAGCTACTGTAGTGGCAAAACCAGAAATTGCTTTGGGACAATATAAAGGATTGAAGATTGCCGCAGCAGTAGAAGAAGTCACAGAAGAAAAAATCAACGCAGAAGTGGAAACGATGCGCAATAGTCATGCTAAAATGGTAGTAGCAGAAGATGCAGTTATTGAAGATGGTGATTTTGCTATTATTGATTTTGAAGGATTTGTAGACGGCGTAGCTTTCCCTGGCGGAGACGGCAAAGCCTATCCTTTGCAAATTGGTTCGAACACGTTCATCCCTGGCTTTGAAGAGCAATTAGTAGGCGTGAACGCTGGCGAAACGAAAGACGTTTTAGTTACATTCCCGGAAGAATACCATGCTGCTGAATTAGCTGGTAAAGAAGCAAAATTCGTTGTAACAGTTAAAGAAGTGAAAACAAAAGTAAATAAATAGTTTTGTACATCCAAACTATTGGTGACCAATAAGTAATAAAACAAACCTGAACTCTCTACGATTTCTAATTGTTGAGATATTCGAAAATGTTATGAAATTTAATTTTTCTTAATTTTTCATTG
>JBEQCC010000483.1:0-3137 GCA_041639455.1 Pelosinus sp.
ATTGCTGACATTGCATCTACTAATGCGGATACAGTAGTAACCAGTTGTGGAACTTGCCGAATGCATTTGACAGATGGCCTATTCCAAAACAACATGAATCAAGATGCTCTTCATGTCATTCAAGTCCTCGACAGATCCTACAAAGCAGGTCATCAAAAGTAATAAGATAAACAAAAGGAGTATAGCAAAAAAGCTATACTCCTTTTGTTTATCTTATTATATTTGGAACTTATTATCTTCTCCCTGCAAGTCCATTGCTAATTTAGCCAGCGCTTGGCTAGAGGATGCAATTTCTGTAAGCACGCCCCCTGATAAAAAAATAACTTGAGGTCACGTGTGCAATGTAACTGGTTAAATTCGAGCTAATTACCCCTTTTGGGGTCATAAAAATGCACCTCCATGTAATATAGTTTTCTCTACAACATAAGAGATGCTTCATTCTTTATTATACTTCCATAATAATGGGTAAAATCATGGGACTACGGCGAGTCTTTTCATATACAAATTTGCTTAAAGCATCCCGCACACTACCCTTTATGGAAGCCCATTCTATCACTTTATTTGCTTCGCAATTAGCCAAAACCTGCTTGACTTTTTGTTTGGCTTCAACCATTAGCTGTCCCGACTCTCGCACATAAACAAATCCTCTAGAAACAAGATCCGGTCCAGCCACAACACAACCACTTTCTTTGTCCATAGTTATTACAACAATAAGTACACCATCCTGAGATAATTTACTTCGATCTCTCATAACGATATTCCCCACATCACCCACACCTAAACCATCCACAAATACTTTACCTGAGGTTACCTTGCCAGCCAATTTTCCTGTTATCATTCCGGCATTTTTAGTAAACTCAAAAACCTGTCCATTACTGCCAATAAAAATATTTTCTTTGGCAACACCTAAGTCTTGAGCAAGCTTTCCATGGCTCATCAACATTCGATACTCTCCATGCACTGGAATGAAATATTGAGGCCGCACCAAAGTCAGCATCAATTTCAATTCTTCCTGACTGGCATGCCCAGAAACATGAATACCAGCAGAACGTTCGTGAATGACTTCTGCTCCTAAGCGTAATAGAGCATCAATCGTCTTTGATACCGATTTTTCATTTCCCGGAATCGGTGAAGCAGAAATAATAACAGTATCACTTGGATATATTTCAACTTTGCGATGATCATTCATTGCCATGCGAGTCAAAGCTGACATAGGCTCACCTTGGCTTCCCGTCGACAAAATCAAAATTTGGTTGCCTGGATAATTTTTGATTTCATCAATATCGATTAGTACACCTTCAGGCACTGTCAAGTATCCAAGTTCTGTAGCAATATTTACAACATTAATCATACTTCGTCCAATAATTGCCACTTTTCGACCATATTTACAAGCAGATGTGATTGCTTGCTGCACCCTGAGAACATTAGATGCAAAAGTTGCCAAAAGAATTCGCCCTTTTGCTGTACTAAAAGCTTCATCAAGAGCAAGCCCTACCTGACGCTCTGACTTTGTAAAACCAGGTCTTTCCGCATTCGTGCTGTCGGACATTAAAACCATTACGCCTTCATCGCCCAGTTCAGCAAATTTATGAAGATCCATTACCTTACCATCAACTGGTGTGTAATCAATTTTAAAATCGCCAGTATGAACAATCGTGCCAACTGGGGTTCTAAAATACATCCCTACAGAATCAGGAATCGAATGACTTACCCGCATAAATCCCACTTGAATTTTACCGAAGGTTATTTGATCTCCTGGCTTTATAGAAATCAATTTATAATTTGCCACATTATTTTCCTTCAAGCGGCATTCAGCCAGTCCCATTGCAAGGCGCGTACCATAGACAGGTACATCAATCTGCTTGAGTAAATAAGATAACGATCCAATGTGATCTTCATGACCATGAGTAATGACAACTGCCCTTATCTTATCCTGGTTTTCAAGAAGATAGGATATATCGGGTATCACTAAATCAATCCCCAGCATATCATCTTCTGGAAATGCCAACCCAGAATCTAGTATGACAATATCATCCTCATATTGAATAACCGTCATATTCTTCCCTATTTCGCCCAATCCACCCAGTGGAATAATAGCGAGCTTATTTTGTTTTTCCAAAAAAAAATACCTCCATTATTTGAGTTTGTATATTTAACTTTGTTTTCACCAATAGACGTTCCGTAAGTCATCCTACCAAATAAAACTGGCTGACTTCATCCAAATGTTCATAAATGAAAATATCCGCTCACAACCCATTACTTACATTGTACTTGATCTTTCTACAATATACAAGCATTCCCTCATTCAGCAGACAATATTTACTTATAATTGAGTCAAATTAGAGTTTTTCCAATTTTTTTCTCCCAAAGGAATTTCCACAGAAAGTTTAGTTCCTTCACCAATAACGGATGTAATCGTAAAGGTACCTTCCACTAAGGCTACCCGTTCACCTATGCCGTAGATTCCTAAACAGGTACGGCTATGAGTATTTTTAACCATTTTTGTATCAAAGCCTACGCCATTGTCCTGGATCATTAACATAAGTTTGTCCTGTCTTTTGTTTAATGATACCCAAACTTCCGATGCCTGCGCATGTTTCACAATATTCGTTAAGGCCTCTTGCACAATTCGATATAACGTAATCTCAACTTCTGGTGAAAATCGCTCTCTGGACAAATTACTAAAATCACTATGTAAAGAAACTTCATATTGCTTAGCGTAATTTTCTATATACTTTTTAGCTGCGGCAACCAGTCCTAAATCATCTAATAATACAGGGCGCAGTTCAACTGCAATATGATGAACCGCTTCTAGAGTTGTAACAGCAAGGTCACGCATTTTTAATATTTTTTCTTTATCTTCACTGCCTTGTACCTGCTCAGCCAGCATACGCAAACCTACAATGATTGAGGTAAGAGATTGGCTTGTTTCATCATGCAGCTCGCGGGAAATTCTTTTACGCTCTTCTTCTTGTACCGTGATAATCTTATTTAAGAATACAGAACGTAATTCTTCTTTTTCTTGTAATGCTCCTACTAACTTTTCCTGCTGAGCATTCGACTGCACATTTGCCTCTACAAAGCGTGCCGCTAATCGAGCATAAGGTTCTGCTGTTTTTTGATCCCCTGTAATACCA
>JBEQCC010000484.1:0-3114 GCA_041639455.1 Pelosinus sp.
GATTATATTACTCTTTTTCCACCATGTTTCTCTTTTTATATTTGGTATAATACGATACGAACCACTGGCGCAATAACATAAAACTCTCAATTGCCACAAACATGGTGTAAAGGAGTAAAACTAAAATACATACACTTTTTGCAACTTCATTCCCAAGAACTGACTGAAGCATAAATTTCCCAACATCTATGATTGAACTGTCTGTAGGTTTGTCTGCAGGAAGCGATACACGTTGTATCAAATAAACAAGTCTCCCTAAAATTAATAAATATAAATATAGTTTTCCAAGTTTTATGATTGGCAGATATTTATCCTTTGCTGATTCTTTCGAATTTTCCATCATGTACCTCTCTTAATTTTAATTAAGTCAATTATGATATAGTATAACATAATCGAATGATAAAATAAAAAACCACTTTTTTAAAGTGGCTTTTTAACATTACCTCTTATACCCATTTTTTTCCATCATTTTTATTCTTTGCTGATTCATTTTTTGTTTGTTAAGCTGCTTTAAATCTACTGGCTCAACCTTTGCACCATACTCAGATGACAGCATTGATTCTAATTCATCATGAGTTAAAGTATAAGAAATAATCTCTTTGCTCATGTCATTCTCCTTCCTCAATAATATACAAAAAATAAAGAAGATTTGACTCAGATAAATAACCTTGGCTTACCATCTGAATCTAAGTCTCATTTATCGAAAGCTTAACCACCTTGAACCCTCACTAATAAAAATTGGAATTCATAAGCGGTTTGCCCATCCAATAAGGAGAATCTTCCTCTTATATTTATATGCAGAAATTCATCTTTTTATGAGGTACTAGCAGTTGATTCTTTCGCTTCATTAGGCAACACCATTTCTCCTCTGTCTTCGCTGCCTAGAACCCATATGATCGTATCCATAGGACATCGAATTGTTTTATAATAAAACGTTTCTTCTCGCTGAGGAGCTTCCTGCCTATGCACGATCTTCTGAAATACCTCACCACCGGCATATTCAATAGATAACTCAAAAATCTGAAGGGCATCGAGTTCGATATCGTCCTTCTCCCATTGAGCAATTAATTCCCAAAGTATAATTTGTATATCGACCCCTACTGATGACGCCACTAAACTAGTAGCATATTTTTGCTCAAACATGAGAAACACTCCCATTCAATATTATTCCTAATGCTCTTTATATATTAATTTATGCAATTTTGAGCATGTACAGAACTACATTTGTGAGAGTCTAAAAATAATATGAAAGTAAATGTGATTCTAATCGTAATAGAAGCGGGAGGGAAGGCGTTCTTGCTTTCGACAAGTCAAGATGAACAAGCAAGAAAAAGGGCAGACCACTGACGCGGTATGTGCTGGTTTTGCAGATACCCTGACAGCAGCCTGCCTCCTTTAGAGCTCTGATACGCTAAAATTTCATGTTGTCTACGTTTGCTAAATCACAAAAAGACTCCGACAGAAAAAATTCCGCGAAGCCTATCATTTACTGGTGGAGATGAGCGGGATCGAACCGCTGACCTTCTGAATGCCATTCAGACGCGCTCCCAACTGCGCTACACCCCCACAATTTAGTTATTACATCAGCAATACGTTCAATAAATTCTTGCCGACATGAATTATATTATCATAGTTAGTTACATAATGTCAATAAAAAGGCATAAAAAACATTTTTATCTATAGACACTTTTCATCTAACAAACCAATCAATTGCGCAATTTCAGGCTTAGAAACTTGTCCGTCAGCGCCAATCGCTTCACCTTTACGACGCATTTCCTCATTAATCAAAGAGGAAAAGATAATAACTGGCAATTTCGCTAACGCTCGGTCATCCCTAACTCGTTTTAATAAATGATGACCATCCATCTGGGGCATTTCAATATCCGTAATTAATATGTTAACACTTTCTTCAATTGGAGCCTCCGATTTTGCCAACATAGCTAATGCATCCCATGCTTCTTTACCATTATTATAGGCAGTAATATTAAGATACCCAGCTTCATGAAGTGTTTCAACCAATAAATCCCTGAGCATCTTAGAGTCTTCTGCTACAACAATATTCTTTGTTTTTCGCTGTTCTTTCAGTTCATCAGTACTCTTAGGGACGGTTGTCAGTTTAATATTAATTTGGGGGTTAATGTCTGCAACAATCTTTTCGAAATCCAACAAAATGACCATTTTTTCGCCCATTTTTATGATCCCAACTACCATATCCGAGTTAGTAACATTAGGAGGCGGCTCCATAACGGACCAAGACACTCTATGGATGCGAGAAACTTCATTTACTAAGAAGCCGATGAAGTAATTATTTAACTCACTTACAATAATATTTTTAGTACTGGATTCTAAATCTTCTGTCCCTAGACAGCGAGGTAAATTGACCAATGGCATTACTCTCCCACGCAGGGTAAAGATACCATCAACGTAAGGATGGGAATTGGGCATTTGAGTAATGGGAACCAAATTAATTACTTCTCGTACCTTAGCAACATTGATTCCATAATTGACTTTACCAACCGTAAATTCTACAATTTCAAATTCATTTGTACCCGTTTCTAATAATATTCCTTTTTTAGCGTTAGCAGCCTCACCCATAGAAACGCCTCCAGTTTTTATATTGCCTATCGCCAATTTGCGATTGCCTATCGATTTCATTTATCGTTTACTTTATTTAAATTTCTCGGAAAAACCAATAATTCCTTCTTTTCAAACAAATTTTCTGGTAAAATTCCTCAAATATAAAAGATTATTGTCACTTTAGCGACAATAATCTTTTATAAAGCAAGGACATCCATATCCTACTATCAACATTCTAGCCCAGGCAAACAATTGATCTACAAGTTTTTTAAAACAATCTTTATGTTTTCTCTTTTTCTAAAAGATAGGTCCAACCATCACGCTGTTCTACATATCCTGTTTTGATTAGCCTTCCTAAGGCTCTTTTAAAAGCAGATTTACTAATATGAAATTTTTCCTTTATGATTTCAGGTGAAGTATCATCACTATAAGGCATTTTACCATTACGAGAATGCAGTAGAGAGAGTATGGCATCCCCATCTGTATCAATCGCTTCCTGCTTAAGAGGACGCATGGAAACATTAATACGCCCATCTT
>JBEQCC010000485.1:0-3117 GCA_041639455.1 Pelosinus sp.
GGTAGTAGAATATGCAATGTTACGACGCGAGGTACAAAAGAATGCGTGAGGATATTTTGATTCGTCTTGATGTAAAACATATTAACTATCTAAATCGCATCATGGAAGGTTATGAATATTTTGGGGTAGTGACAACAGTAAAAGATACGATCGGGATATTGCGTATTCGTGCTACACCTGACACGTGTAAAGAGGTGCAGGATATCTTAGCAAATCTTCCGATTGATTTTGATTATGTATAGATTAGTGATAAAAAAATAATAATTTTGCCAAGCAATGCCATACTATCATTGAGGTGATCGTATGGCATTGCAAATTTTACGCATTTATAAGTTGCTAATTTTCTTTGTGATCTTTGGTAGTTTGTTGATTATACGTTTATTTTATTTGCAGGTTATTGAGAGTGATAATTTAGTAATGCAGAGTTTGAGTATGCGTATTCAGAAAGTGCCTATTGAGGTTGCGCGAGGAGAAATTGTAGATCGAAATGGCTTACCATTAACAAATACAGAGCAGCATTATAAGATTGCTGTTTTTCCTGGACAAATCCTAAATGCAGCAATGGCTGCCAAACAATTATCCGAATTAACGGGAATCGCAGAACCGATTCTTTTTTCGCAAATTACAGAAAATCGTCGACCATTTAAAATAAAGAATAAAATTGATGCTGCCATGGGAGAAAAAATAAATAAAGCACTAATTCCAGGAGTTGTGATAGTAGCAGAGAAAGTTAGATATGGATATCTTCCTTTGGCTGCACATATTAAAGGTTATATTAATCTTGCAGATAATCGAGGAGTTAGCGGCATTGAAGGCATATATGATGATATATTAAGAGGCAATCAGCCAGAATATGCAGCTGCACTAGTGGATGCGGGTCAACAGATTATTCCAGGACTTGGCTATAAAAGATTGCGATTATCAAGCCATTCCGACCCAAGTAATGTAGTGTTAACCGTAGATAAACAAATTCAAAAAGTGGTAGAAAATATAGTAGATAAGCAGGGTATCAAGGGAGCAGTAGTAGTATTGCGTCCTGCTACAGGTGAAATATTGGCTATGGTTTCAAGACCTAATTTCAATGCAAATCGTCTTGAGGAGTATTTAAATCAAAGTAGCGCACCTTTATTAAATCGAGCGATATCGCCCTATCAACCTGGATCTGTATTTAAGTTGGTAACAGCAGCTGCTGCGTTAGAACAAGAAAGTATACAGCCAGAAGATATATTTTTTGATCCAGGATATATTGAAGTTGATAATCTACGCTTTAATGGATGGGACTATGATAAGGGGGGGCGTGGCCAAATAACTTTTAAAGAAGCATTAGCATATTCTAGTAATCCTGTTTTTATTGAAGTGGGCTTAAAAATAGGTGCGAAATCCTTAATTTCTTATGCACAAAAATTTGGCTTTGGTCGTAAGGTGAGTGTAGATTTTACTGATGAGGCAGAAGGCTATTTACCGCCATCTGATAATCTTTATTCAGGTGAACTTGCCAATTTAGCTATTGGTCAGGGGAAATTAGAGGCAACGCCTCTACAGATTGCCTCTATGGTAGCCACCATTGCTAATGATGGTATAAAAGTGGCACCTTATGTTGTTAGTAAGCTGACAAATGCAGATGGTGTAGTTATAAAAACATATGATTCACCCCCAGGCATTCGGGTTTTATCTACAAAAACTGCTGTACAAATTCAAGATATGATGATGGCTGTTACTCGTTATGGTACAGGTCAAGCAGCTTATGTTGAAGGAATTGGATCGGCGGGTAAAACTGGGTCAGCCGAAACTGGAAGAAGAAATGCAGATGGGCAAAGCATTAATCACGCTTGGTTTGCTGGTTATGCCCCAATAAAGAATCCTCAATATGCAGTAGTTATTTTCGTTGAAGAAGGTATGTCTGGCAGTGATATCGCTGCGCCCATGTTTTATGAAATCATAAAACAGATCACCAAGTCGTGATATGGAGTGGCTAACGTTAATTCCTTACAAAGAACTAGGCAATAAATTAAATTTATGATAAAATGTATAAGATAATGAATTCTTATGCTAAGGCTGTGATATGGTGAAAGTAAAAGGGTCTTGTGCTTTGGTTATTCACGAACCAAATCGTTTTTGCTTATGGTCTAGACATAGTTATCTTTTGACATTGGAGGCAGCTGCTGATCGAATTAGCAGCGGGAGTTAATATGGAAAAAAGATTAATGAAACTGCGTAAGTTTATGAATGAACATAAATTAGAATGTATGCTGATTCAGAAGCCAGAGAATAGATATTATTTCAGTGGGTTCAGCGGTTCGTCAGGTATATTGTTGATTTCTAATCGTTCTAATCTCTTACTAACTGATTTTCGTTATATTGAGCAAGCTACTATGCAGGCTGCGCAATATGAAGTTGTACGTTACCATACTATTGGTAAAACTTTGACAGAAATGATTAACAAGCTTGGAGTTTCTCAAATTGGTTTTGAAAGTGACTTTGTTACCTATGATGGGCACCAAGAATTAATTAACAACTTGCATTCGGTTAATCTAGTTCCTATTCAATTAGATGCTTTGCGTATGGTAAAGGATGAAAATGAAATTGCATTGATAAAAGAAGCTGTGAAAATTGCTGATAATGCTTTTTCTAAAATTGTATCATTTATAAAACCAGGTATGACTGAACAGGAAGTAGCTTTAGAATTAGAGTATTATATGCGAAAGTTTGGAGCCGAAAAGCCAGCCTTTGATACTATCATAGCCTCTGGTAGGCGTGGGGCACTGCCGCATGGGAGAGCTTCTGAAAAAATAATTGAACTTGGTGATTTTGTAACGATGGATTTTGGTGCAGTATATCATGGTTACCATTCTGATATTACTCGCACTATTTGTATGGGAAAAGCTACAGCTAAACAAAAAGAAATCTATGAAATTGTTTTGGCTGCCCAATTAGCTGGGGTGCAGGCTGTTGCCCCAGGAAGAATTGGCAAAGATGTTGATATCGTATCCAGAAATATTATTATAGATGCTGGTTTTGGTGAATCCTTCGGACATGGATTAGGACATGGGCTAGGTCTTAATATCCATGAAGAGCCGAGGCTTTCTCCTGCTAATATACATACTAGATCGGAAGAGC
>JBEQCC010000486.1:0-3117 GCA_041639455.1 Pelosinus sp.
AGTGACAGGTGCATTTAAAATCCGCGGAGCATTTAATAAACTGAGTAAATTAAGTGATGAGGAAAAAAGTCGGGGAGTCATCGCTTCCTCAGCGGGAAATCATGCCCAGGGGGTTGGCTATGCAGCTCAATTACTGGGTATTAAGGCTATGGTTGTGATGCCTGCAACCACGCCCATCATTAAAGTGGAAGCTACAAGAAATTATGGAACAAATGTTGTATTATACGGCGATAATTATGATGAAGCTTATAAAAAAGCCAGAGAACTGGAGACAGAGCATAACTATGTTTTCGTGCATCCCTTTGATGATTTGGATGTAATTCTTGGTCAAGGAACAGTGGCATTGGAAATTTTGAATCAATTAGAAGATGTTGATGAAATATTGGTTCCTATAGGTGGAGGCGGTTTAGCGAGTGGCATTGCATTTGCGGCAAAAATGCTAAAGCCAAGTATCAGAATTATCGGAGTTGAGCCGGAAGGTGCATGCTGCATCAAAAAGTCTTTGGCTGATAATAAAGTAATAGAGCTGGAGAAAGTGGATACCATAGCAGATGGTGCTGCCGTAAAAAAGCCAGGTACATTGACTTTCGAATTTATCAAAGAATTTGTTGACGAAGTCATCACTGTTTCTGACTTTGATATTGCAGAAGCAATACTGCTCTTAATCGAAAAGCATAAACTGATCACAGAAGGAGCAGGGGCGCTGTCCTTAGCTGGTTTGAAGAAATTATCTTCCAAGAATAAAAAGGTAGTTTGTTTAGTCAGTGGCGGAAATATTGATATTTTAACGATTTCGGCTATCATAAATAAAGCCTTGGTATTTAGGGGAAGGCTGTTCTGTTTTACAATTAATTTACCTGACAAACCAGGGGAATTATTGCATGTGGCAAAAATTATCTCTGAATTAAATGCAAATGTAATAAAACTGGATCATAATCAATCCAAAGTGATGGACAGCTTTAAACAAGTTCAGCTGGAAGTTACTGTAGAGACAAATGGACATAGTCATGTAGAGGAGATTGAAGCGGCCTTTTTGAAAAATGGTATTGATATCCAAAAAATTTATTAGTTACCCTAAAATCTTTGGTTGTAATGAGATGTAATGAAGTTAAAAGGGGTAAAAATTAGGTATTGCCTATTATAATTTCTTACTCTATAATGAAATAAAAAGTGTCAATTAACTGACACAAGCAAAGACGCTTGTACAGGGACTAATTTAGTTCTGTATAGAGCGTCTTTTTTTCTTAAATTAAGTTTATCGTAATCCTTCATAATGCAGATATTGAAAGCGTTATTATATGATAAGGGAGGCATGTATTTATGAATTCTCAGTATCCTTTGCCGATTGAGGAATTTCGCAGTTGTCTTGAAGCAGACCAATCAGAAAAAGTAATAAAGGGTTTTCAGCAGCTTTTAACCTTATATGAGTTGCAGCAGGCTAGGCTAGAAGCGCTATTAGATACAGTTAATGAGGCAGTATGTATTATTGATGAATCAGATAAAGTGGTAGTGTGGAATCATCATGCTGAACTTTTATATGGAATTGCCGCTGATGAAATTATTGGGCGTCCTATCGAAGGTTTCTTTTCCAATTTAATGCTAACCAAAGTGATGAAAGAACGACGCACTGTGCATGAACAGTACCACACTCCTTGTCCTGATACTCATGTATTAATTAATGCAAGACCTATAAAGTTATCTGGACAGGTGATCGGCGGAGTTTGTGCGGAACGAGATATTACAGAAGTAGTACAGCTAAATCAAAAACTATCCCAGACTCATCAGGAAGTACAAACCTTAAAACAAGAAATTGATAAAATTCATTCCCAGTCAGATTCCTTTTCGACGGTTTATGGTCATAGTACCGCTATTCGCGAAGCGGTTAGTATTGCCAGACGAGTTGCAGCAACGACGGTGCCAGTATTACTGCGTGGGGAAAGTGGTACAGGAAAAGAATTATTTGCCCGTGCTATCCATGATGCCAGTCAATTTACCGGTCCCTTTATTGCGATAAACTGTGGAGCGATTTCTCCTAATCTATTTGAAAGTGAATTGTTTGGTTATCAGCCCGGTGCATTTACGGGAGCTGACCGCAAAGGAAAAGTGGGGTTATTAGAGCAAGCAAATGGAGGAACTCTCTTACTGGATGAGCTGGGAGATATGCCTAGAGACATGCAGGTAAAACTATTGCGAGTTCTACAGGACAAGACTTTCTATCGTGTGGGCGGCAACAAAGCGATTCATATTGATGTTCGTATTATTGCTGCGACCCACCGCAATTTAGAAGAAATGATCAAGAACGGTGAATTTCGAGAAGACTTATATTATCGTTTAAATGTAGTGGCGGTGTCCCTGCCTTCATTGCGTGACAGGTTAGATGATATACCTGAATTAGTCCATAAGGGTATTTTACATTATGGCATACTTCATAATAAAAAAATCTCAAAAGTGAATCCCGCACTTATGGCATCTTTTATTCAATATCCATGGCCTGGCAATATCAGAGAGTTATTCAATGTATTAGAACGGCTGGTGATTTTGGCTGATAGTGACCAATTGGGTACTGATAATCTTCCAGCTACCTTCTGCCAATTGGATTTTCCCATGGAAAATATATATCCTTGTGCTATGGAAAGCAGTTTGCTGGAAAAAACCATAAACCTAGAAAAAGAAGTGATTGCTAAAGTTCTGGCGGAATTCCATTTTAATAAAGCAGCTGCAGCAAAAAAACTCGGTATCCCCCGCAGCACTTTATATTACAAAATGCAAAAGCTGGGACTAGGGTGTCAATAAACTGACACTAACGTCGAATGATAGATAAAAAATGTTGTTATAAAAGATCATTGTTAAAAATGGATAAAGAAAAAAGTGCCGCAAAAAAATATGCTCGGCACTTTTTTCTTTATTTATGGGCTAAAATGATTAACACAGAGGGCACAGAGGGGGCTTTTTAACCCCTATCTATGTTTTCTCTGTGTTCTCTGCACCTCTGCGGTTAAAAGCTGTAGCAATGTTTTTTCTATTTTTACTAGGGTGTGTCTGAAAACTAGCGGAATGGTCGATGACGAGTAATTTTTGTGCCAGACGAGGCAAAACTTCGCAGGAATAATGGTTCTT
>JBEQCC010000487.1:0-3112 GCA_041639455.1 Pelosinus sp.
TGAATAAGAAAATTAATATCAGAATATAGAAACTTTTTCACAAAACCTTGGATTTTCTATTTATTCTCGTATAATAGATATAAAGTAACATCTTTAGTAGTGTTACAAATGTATCTTTATAATAGACAGGGGTTAATGCAGGTATTATAATAAAAAGATCTACAAAAAATGGAGAGTGAAAAAATGAAAGCAGTAATTACAATTGTGGGACAGGATAGAGTAGGAATTGTAGCAATGGTTAGTGAAATTTTGGCGGTTAACAGTGTGAATATCTTAAATATTAATCAAAATATTTTAGATGGATTTTTTAATATGGTAATGATTGTGGATATGGCAGGCAGCAAAGTGAGTCTTAAAGATTTACAGCAGGTTCTGAAGGGAAAAGGTGATGAACTTGGCTTGGATATAAAAGTACAGCATGAAGACATTTTTCAAATCATGCATCGGATATAAAGTAAGGAGGAACGTTGATGTTAACAATTCAGGAAATATTAGAAACGAATCGGATGATTGAGCAAAACAATTTTGATGTTCGTACTATTACATTAGGCATTAGCTTACGAGATTGCTGTCATCCTGATATAAAAATCTTCTGTCAGAACATTTATGAGAAGATCACACGGGCAGGAGAACATTTGGTTCGTACGGGAGAAGATATTGAAGCAGAATATGGTATACCTATTATTAATAAACGTATTTCGGTAACGCCCATTGCCATAGTTGCTGAGAGTTGTCATGCTGATAGTTATGTTCCTGTGGCTCAGGCTCTAGATGCTGCAGCCAAAACCGTTGGTGTTAACTTTATTGGTGGTTTTTCGGCTTTAGTTGAAAAAGGATATACAAAAGGGGAT
This sequence comes from Pelosinus sp., assembly GCA_041639455.1. GTDB lineage: Bacteria > Bacillota > Negativicutes > DSM-13327 > DSM-13327 > Pelosinus. Next base: position 852 of record JBEQCC010000487.1, read on the forward strand.
CGGATTTTGATCCAATCGATTCCAGAAGCTTTGGCACAAACGGAAAGAGTCTGTTCTTCCATTAATCTGGCCTCTACCAAGGCGGGAATTAATATGGACTGTGTACGAGAAATGGGACAGATTATTAAACGAACTGCTGAACTTACTAGTGACCGTGATGCTCTAGGGTGTGCAAAGTTAGTAGTTTTTGCAAACGTCCCTGAAGACAATCCTTTTATGGCTGGTGCTTTTCATGGTGTAGGAGAAGCGGAAAAGGTAATCAGTGTAGGAGTCAGTGGTCCTGGTGTGGTAAAACGCGCTTTAGAAGAGGTAAGAGGACAAGATTTTAGCGCCGTTGCAGAAACCATCAAGAAAACTGCCTTTAAAATTACGCGAGTAGGACAACTTGTTGCCCAAGAGGCTTCTAGGCGGATGGGTGTGCCTTTTGGTATTATTGATTTGTCATTGGCACCTACACCAGCGGTCGGTGATAGTGTTGCACATATTCTAGAAGAAATGGGTTTGGAAAGCTGCGGGGCACCTGGTACTACTGCAGCGTTAGCAATATTGAATGATGCAGTAAAAAAGGGTGGATTAATGGCTTCATCTCATGTTGGCGGGTTAAGCGGAGCCTTTATTCCTGTAAGCGAAGATGCAGGAATGATTGCAGCAGTAGAACGCGGCAGTTTGACGTTGGAAAAATTAGAAGCGATGACTTGTGTCTGCTCAGTAGGGCTTGATATGATTGCTGTAGCGGGAGATACATCTGCTGCTGCTATTTCAGGCATTATTGCAGATGAAGCAGCAATTGGCATGATTAATAACAAGACGACAGCGGTACGTATTATTCCTGTTCCAGGTAAAAAAGTGGGTGACAGTGTAGAATTTGGCGGTCTTTTGGGATATAGTCCGATTATCCCTGTGAACACTTTTAAATCGGATGATTTTATTGCCCGGGGTGGCAGAATTCCTGCGCCGGTACGCAGTTTGACAAATTAGTCATATTGTTTTACATTAAAGATAACCCTTTCATCTAGTAAGAAAGGGTTATCTTTTTGCTTTTTACAAAAGTAATTATAGTGATATTTTCATAAGTCTATTTTTTAGGAGGAATATATGCGTATTACCAAAGCCGTCAAACAAGAAATGTTATCTATATTAGAAGAACGCTATCAAGGTACTGCCACAGCCCTGGATTATTCTTCTCCATTTGAATTATTAATTGCCGTAGTTTTATCCGCTCAATGTACGGATGTACGGGTCAATATTATAACGAAACGTTTGTTTCCTGAATATAATACGCCCACAAAGATTAAAGAGATGGGGTTGGAAAAACTGGAGGCATATATTCGAGATTGTGGATTATACCATAGTAAGGCTCGCAATATTATGACGACTTGTGATATTTTATGCCGAGAATATAATGAGAAGGTTCCAGAAACCTTTGAGGAATTAATTACCCTGCCAGGTGTTGGCAGAAAAACGGCAAATGTCGTATTAAGCCAATTATTTAACATTCCGGCAATTGCGGTAGATACTCATGTATTTCGAGTATCCAATCGACTGGGATTAGCCAAAGGAGATACCCCTTTGGCTGTAGAAGAAGGACTGATGAAAGCGATACCTCGCAGTAAATGGAGTGATGCTCATCATTGGCTTATTTGGCACGGAAGAAAAATTTGTAAAGCGCGGAAACCAGAATGTAATACCTGTCCTTTAGCTGCATTATGCCCAAGTAAGATTCTCTAAAGTTGTGATTTTCTGTAGTGATGATATAATAGGAAGGTAATTTAAACTACGGGAGGAATATCATGTCAAAGAAGATTGTAAGTATACTGCTTGTTTTATTCGTACAAGTATTTTTGATTGCCGGGTGCTCTGGTAATACTGGCAATACAGGTAGTCAGGCAGCGCCAGAGAGCACACCGAAACAAACAACGACGGCAAAAAAGAATAGTATAGCTAAATTTGAGACTTCAAAAGGTGACTTTAAAATAGAATTATTTGAAGACAAAGCACCTGTCACGACTAAGAATTTTATTGATCTGGTAAATAAAAAGTTCTATGATGGGTTGATCTTTCATCGAGTTATCGATGGATTTATGATTCAAGGCGGTGATCCTAAAGGAAATGGTACAGGGGGACCTGGGTATACGATTAAAGATGAGTTTCACCCTGACTTAAAACATGACAGCGCCGGCGTCCTTTCTATGGCTAACGCGGGACCGAATACGGGTGGATCGCAGTTTTTCATTACATTAGCGCCTACACCGTGGCTGGAT
>JBEQCC010000488.1:0-3109 GCA_041639455.1 Pelosinus sp.
ATCTAATCCATCTAGCTGTATACATCATATGCTCATCAAACCATTTGTCATTATCTAGTATATCGATAATTGGCTTTAACTCAATACTATTCGAATCTTCCTCTATTATAATAGCAATAATAAAACCTTCTAATTTACGATTACCAAAAGGTACTAAAACACGCCACCCTGCATCAACATAGTCCAAATGTTCAGGAATGCTATAAGAAAAAGCTTTATTAATATTTTTAGTTGTAATGTTTATTAAAACTTGAGCAATACGTTGCATATTTACCACCATTCGCTATTAAATAGTCTTTTAAAGGTATCCCTTTTAGAGAATTCAGCTTGCCTATTTATATCTTAACACGATTTTGTAGTATATAACTGCATTTTTACCTTCAAAATTATCATAAAATTAAAAAGAGGGAAGCTCATTGTTCCCTCTTTTTTGGCTATAGCATATACAGTTCCCATGAAATTCGGAAAAATCCTGCTAAAACAGCTAACATCCCAATTATAGATTAGCCTCTTTACGAAGCGTTTCTGCTTTATCGGTCCTTTCCCATGGTAAATCCACATCCGTACGACCAAAATGCCCATAAGCTGCTGTTTGACGGTAGATAGGACGACGTAAATCTAACGCTTTAATAATACCAGCAGGACGCAAATCGAAATGCTTTTTAATAAGCTCAACAATTACATCTTCATCCACCTTAGCAGTCCCAAAAGTTTCTACCATAATCGATACTGGATGAGCCATACCAATAGCGTAGGCTAGCTGAATTTCACATTTATCTGCCAATCCTGCTGCAACAACATTTTTAGCTACATAACGTGCAGCATAAGCCGCTGAACGGTCAACTTTGGTACAATCTTTACCAGAGAAAGCACCACCACCATGACGAGCCATTCCGCCATAGGTATCAACAATTATTTTTCGACCAGTCAAACCGGCATCACCTTGTGGTCCACCAATTACAAAACGACCTGTCGGATTAATATAGTATTTTGTTTTCTCATCTAATAATTCTGCTGGAACAATCGGAGCAATTACTTTCTCAATCAGATCTTTTTCAATGGTTGCCAGTTCAACTTCAGGACCATGCTGAGTTGATATAACAATGGTATCAACGCGAAGAGGTTTACCGTCTTCGTATTCTACTGTAACTTGAGTTTTACCATCAGGACGCAGATAACTTACTTCCTCATTTTTGCGCACCTCTGCTAAACGACGAGCCAATTTATGAGCTAGAGCGATTGTCAATGGCATGTATTCAGGAGTTTCATTGGTAGCATAACCAAACATCATTCCTTGGTCGCCAGCCCCAATGGATTCAATTTCGTCCATTTGACCTCGTTTGGCCTCTAAAGACTTATCAACACCTAAAGCAATATCAGCTGATTGTTCTCCAATGGAAACCAGCACACCGCATGTATCTCCATCAAAACCATATTTTGCACGAGTATAACCAATTTCTTTCACCGTGTCACGTACAATTCTTGGGATATCCACATAACAACTTGTAGTGATTTCACCAACTACATGTACTTGTCCTGTCGTAATAAGAGTTTCACAAGCTACACGTCCCATTGGATCTTTGGCCATGATTGCATCTAATACACTATCTGAAATTTGATCTGCTATTTTATCTGGATGGCCTTCAGTAACTGATTCTGATGTAAATAGAACTCTCTTTTTTTTCACAAATCATACCTCCATTTATTAATAAACAATAAAAAACACCCCATAAGGAGGGTGCTTACACTCTCCCATCTTGCGGATTATTCCGCAGGAATTGGCACCGTTTTGGATTTCCAAATGGTTGCCGCGGTTTCATTGGGCCAATCCCTCCACCAACTCTTGATGAGCATGTCATATAAAATTGTATCAAATTAATACTAATGTAAAATAACGAAAAAATCAACCTATTTTCGACATTCTGCGAGAATTTTATCCAAAATAATGTTTGCCATGTGTTCTTTGGACATTTTGGATAACTCTTCAATCCGCCCATCACGGTATAAGACTTTCGCTATATTGTGATCTGCATTAAACCCAATGCCTGGCGCAGATACATCATTAGCAATAATCATATCTAAATTTTTTTTGACTAGCTTCTCTTGAGCATGGAGAACCAGCTGCTGAGTTTCCGCAGCAAATCCAATCAGCATCTGATGTTTTTTTAACTGACCAAGTTCTAATAATATATCAGGATTTCTTTCTAACACAAGCTGTAATGTATCGCCAGTTTTCTTAATTTTGTGTTCTGCAGTACTTTGTGGACGATAATCGGCTACAGCAGCAGCTTTGATTACAATGTCATTCTCATTATAATGCGCCAATACAGCCGCCCTCATATCTGATGCGGCTTCTACATATTCGACTTTAATTCCGCAGGCAGCTTTTAAATTGGTAGGTCCTGATATTAACGTAACAGTTGCTCCTCTTGCAGCAGCAGCACTTGCTAAAGCATATCCCATCTTCCCGCTAGAGCGATTGCCAATATATCTTACAGGATCAATTGCTTCTTTCGTGCCGCCAGCCGTAATCAAGATTTTCTTTCCTCGAAAATCATTTTGAACAAGTAGCAACTGATGAACTTTTTCTAAAATTGTTTTAGAATCAGGTAAGCGTCCTATTCCCTCTACACCACATGCTAGCATCCCGCTCTCTGGTATCATAAAATGATATCCTAACTCTGTTAAACTACTAATGTTTTTTTGAACGATCGGATTTAAATACATATTGGTATTCATAGCTGGAACAAATAAAACCGGAGCCGTTGTTGCCATTACCGTAGTTGTTAACATATCATCAGCAATGCCATTTGCTATTTTACCAATCATATTGCCTGTAGCAGGCGCTAATAAAAATAAATCCGCTCTACTTGCTAAGGCAATGTGCTCAACATTCCAGTTGGTAGTTTCAGCCCACATATCAACAACAACTGGCTGTCCACTTATTTCACGAAAAGTCAACGGCGTAACAAAGTTAGCCGCTGACTGAGTCATGATAACATATATATTGGCACCTTGCTTTTTTAATTGACTTACAATATCTACTATTTTATAAGCAGCAATGCCACCGGCAACACCAACTACAATATCTTTTCCTTTCAACATGGAA
>JBEQCC010000489.1:0-3096 GCA_041639455.1 Pelosinus sp.
TATGAGTAACAGTATTATGATCGCAATTAGTACTTTTACTATTGTCCCCAGCATTTTTTTAGGTTTATCAGGCGTACTCATATTTATTTTCATTTGAGAATCAGGCATCATTTTTTTTGCCATATTGTTACCTACCTTTGAAGACTGTTTCACCCATGTGATTCATACTATTTCACTAATGACATTACTTTAGCCACATAGTCTTTTGTTTCTGTGTAAGGAGGAATACCATTATATTTTGTTACGGCCTGGGATCCTGCATTATAAGCAGCTACTGCCTTCGTTATATCACCATCAAAAGAGGTAATTAATTGCTTCAGATAACGAACACCACCGTCAATATTTTCACGTGGATCTTTACTATTACGAACACCTAATCCTTTTGCAGTTTCAGGCATCAATTGCATTACACCTACCGCACCAGCCGACGAAACAACATCCGGTGATAAATTAGACTCTACTTTCGCGACAGCCATAACCAGCTTAGAATCGACTCCATATTTTTTAGCTGTAGAATCAATAATTTTACTAATATTATCGGAAGCAATTTTTTTTTCATTTATAGAGTCTTTTGCTTGAACTCCTGTCAATACCGCAGAAAAATCAGGCTTCTTCGCAGAAGAATAATTAAATCGTTGTTCAATGGTATTGATCCTCTGTAAAACTCTACTTATACTCTCCATTTCATCACCCTACTTTTCTCTTACATAAAGTTGTAATCCTATTTCATCTAATATTTTTTGCTCTTCTTTTAGTAATTTTGTTTGATAATCTTGTATTTTTTTCTCACGGAATTTTTCTACAACTTTATGACCTTTTACTGCTTCTTCAAGGTTCTTCAAACATTCTTGTCTATATTCATCAGCACGTTTCACAGAGTCGTTTTGCTGTTGAATTTCTTTTTTCATTTTATCAAAATAATGATGGAACGACTTAAAAGTTTCAATCGATAATAAATTCTGCTGAAAGTTGCGCAGTAAATTCATATTTTGCAGTACATTTTCTTCTAATTTCGCCAGTTCTTCTTTTTCGATTCGAAATTGATTTGTCGCTTGCCAAAATAATATTTGTGCCTGCTCTTCTTGCATTTTGCGAAATTTGAGTAAGGCTTCTAATCGAAATTTAAATGACTTCATCTTATTTCACACCTCAAAACCTTACATTTAAGATGTTAACGATAGCAATTTTTCAATTGTTTCATCTGCAGACATTTTTTCGTAAACATCCTGTTGCAAAAAAGTTTTAACAGAATCAATAGCAGCAATCGCATTGTCAATATTACCATTACTGCCTGTTGCGTATGCACCAATATTAATTAAATCTTCAGCTTCACGATAGGTGGCCATAGTCGAACGCATTTGTCGTGCTGCCTTATAGTGTTCATTTTCTACAATATCTAACATTACCCGACTTACACTTCCCAGAACATCAATGGCTGGATAATGATTTTGTGCAGCGATACCACGATCTAATACAATATGTCCATCTAAAATACTGCGTACAGCATCCGCTATGGGTTCATTTATATCATCACCGTCTACCAAAACCGTGTAAATACCAGTAATTGAACCATTTTCGCCCGTCCCAGAGCGTTCTAACAGTTTGGGCAACATCGCAAAAACAGACGGCGTGTAACCACGAGTAGCAGGAGGTTCGCCAACAGTTAATCCAACTTCTCGTTGTGCCATAGCAAAACGGGTAACTGAATCCATCATTAAAACAACATCTAAGCCTTGATCACGAAAATATTCTGCAATAGCTGTAGCAGTCATTGCCCCTTTGATACGCACCAAAGCAGGTTGATCAGATGTAGCGACAACCACCACTGAGCGTTTTAGTCCTTCTTCTCCTAAATCTCGTTCAATGAATTCTCTAACTTCTCTTCCCCGCTCACCAACTAAAGCAATAACATTAATATCCGCCTCCGTATTGCGAGCAATCATACCTAGCAACGTACTCTTCCCAACACCGCTGCCTGCCATAATACCGATTCGTTGCCCTCGTCCTAATGTTATCAAACCATCAATCGCTCGCACTCCCACTGATAACTTTTTTTCAATGCGCCTGCGAGATAAAGGATGAGGCGGAGCGCTATGCAATGGATACTCTTCTTTTATCACTAAAGGCCCTTTATCATCCATAGGATTGCCTAAGCCATCCAGGATGCGGCCTAGCAAATGATGTCCTACATTAACTTTTAAGGATTGATGAGCTGAAAAAACCTCACATCCCGGTCCTATTCCTTGCATCTCGCCAATCGGCATCAACAAAACCCTATTATGACGAAATCCAACGACTTCAGCAGGAATTGCGTCTCTCGCATTCCGAGGAGAGATATAACATAAATCACCTAAGTTAACGCTAGGACCTTGGGATTCAATCACTAAACCGACAATTTGTGTTATTTTACCAGCTATTTTCATTGTCTCGGCGCTATGTATGACATTTAGATATTTCTCATTATCAAAGGACTTCATGGCAATACTCCTAGCAATGCTTTGCGAAGTGCATCAAATTGGGTATCAATTTTAGCATCAACCACGCCATAGGATGTATCAATCACACAACTGCCTGCTGTAATTGTACGATCAGCTACAATCGTTAACGCCTGCTCACATCCCACCATATTTTGGAATTCTTGTTTCGCTTGCAATACGATATCAAAATCATTACTACTCACTCTAAGAACAATTTGTTCCTGATCTTTGACTTTTTCCAACGCATTTTTAACAATGGGCAGTACCACCATAGGATTCTCTTCGATCTGGCAAGCCAGCACTTTACCGGCAACAGCCAGTGCAATTTCGATTATCTGCCTCTCTGCAGCTAAAATCATTTCTTTAGCTTCTTTTTCACCAAGAGTTAACATGTGCTGTGTTTTTTCAACAGCATTATCAATGAGAGACTGTATTTCCTCTAATCCCGACTGTTTCCCCTGCTTGATTCCTTTCTGATATCCTTTCTGATATCCATCATCATGGGCTTGTTGTTTTAATTGCTCTACTTGCTGGTTTGCCTCATTTATGCATTGATTTGCATCCATCTTAGCTCCATCAATAATAACAGCTGCTTCTTCTTTTGCCGAAGCTATTATTT
>JBEQCC010000490.1:0-3096 GCA_041639455.1 Pelosinus sp.
CACTAACGCTCGCAACGGCCATGAAATAAATCACAGGAGTGTCAGAAAAGACATGCTATTTGGGCTTTTCTTGATAATGACAGATAAATGGGGTTAGTTCTATATAATACAAAAGCACCGAACTGTCAGCAGTGCAGGCTGCTGACAGTTCGGTGTTTGTTTTTTTATCGTATCGAATTATTACCGTGCGTTAATTTCGCCGCTGTAAACCAATCCCCGAGCCGCATCTACTGTAACAATCGCACCATCGGTTAAGCGCTCAGCAGCACCATCTGCACCCACAATCACCGCAATTGCCGCATGAGAGGTCAGGCCGCCTTCTTCTGCTATCACAGCTGACGCTTTGGCTGCATATTTAGCCGTTTCATCATCTACATGGGATAAAATCTCCCACTTATTTTTATACCTACTTTGACAACGTGGCAGAGGCGTCTGGTTCCCAATTCAATGAGTTCTGCTCCACGCTCCATGCATTCTTCCAAATTCATCGGACCTGGTGCCGTACTCATAACTCCATCTACACCATGCTGTAAGACATCTTCGTATCCCTGGCCTAAACCACCAGAAAGACACAATGTAGGAACATTATATTTTTCTGCCAATCTGGCTACCCCTACTGGGGCTTTTCCAAAAGCAGTCTGAAAATCCGTTCGTCCTTCTCCTGTAATAACCAGCTGGGCAGATTGAACTAAAGAGTCAAATCCAGTGGTTTCGAGAACGATTTCGACTCCAGGCCTCAGGGTCGCATTGGTGAAGAACAACAGTCCTGCACCAAGCCCACCGGCAGCACCTGCCCCTGGACACTCTATGATCTCTTTACCAGTCACTTTGCTCACTTTACTGGCAAAATGCTTTAATGCTGCATCAAGCTCCTGCACCATTTCAGGGGTTGCTCCTTTTTGGGGACCATATACAGCAGTGGCTCCTTTTGCACCGCATAGAGGATTGTCCACATCACAGGCAACGATGATCACAGTATCCTTTAGCCGTACATCAAGACCGGAAAGATCAACCCGATCCAGCTGAGCCAAAGCAGCGCCTCCATAAGGCAGTTCTTGTCCATCAGCATCTAAAAACTTTCCGCCTAAGGCCTGAGCCATTCCGCATCCGCCATCGTTCGTAGCGCTGCCGCCAATTCCAATAATGATTTTCTTCAAGCCTTTTGCCAGAGCTGCTTGTATTAATTGACCAGTTCCATAGGTAGTGGTAATACGAGGATCTTTTTTGTCATTGGGAACAAGAGGTAATCCAGAGGCAGATGCCATTTCGATAACAGCAGTTTTTCCATCCCCTAAAATTCCCCAATAGGATTGTATCGTATCCCCAAGAGGCCCTACTACATCTTGGTTTATAACCTGCCCGGCAGTAGCCGTAACAAGGGCTTCTACGTTACCTTCTCCACCGTCAGCAATTGGTACTTTAATCACTTCTGCATCGGGGAAAACTGCCTTAATTCCTTTTTCCATAGCGTTAGCAGTACCGACTGCCGATACACTTCCTTTATAAGAATCGGGAGCAACTACAATACGCATCTTCATCCACCCTTTCTCTTTACACTTTGGTTTATTCCAACTGATAGTATTATTGTATGTAAGAAACCAATCCATTACAATGATCAAAATATATAACAGTTCTCCTTCTATGCTGCTGAATATTGTGCAAAGTATCTAATTAATGTGCAAGCATAAATCCTACTGTCAATCCTGGGCTCTACAATAGAACAATCCTTAATAATCTTGCCCCAATTAGTAGTTTTCACTATAATAAGTATGACGGAAAACATTATTTTAAGGAACGACCACTGCTCAGTGTTTATGAATAATATTGTATATTTTAACTAATCGAGGTGAATACATTTGTTACTGACAAGCAATCTAGCCCAACCCATCGTAGATCACATCATGCCGATTGCCAGGCAAAATATTAACATTATGGATAGCAGGGGTGTGATTATCGCCTCTGGGCATAAACACAGGATCAATACCTTTCACCAAGGTGCAAAAGATGTAATCAGCAGCCTCCAAATCGTAGAAATTTTTCCTGGCGACCTTGACCAATATACAGGATCACTGCCAGGTCTTAATATGCCTATTGTATTACATGATCAAATCATCGGTGTTGTTGGTATTTCTGGCCATCCGGACAAAGTACGGGATATCGCCAGAATGGTGAAAATGGTAACAGAGCTAATTCTAGAACAAGAAGTCCTGCAAGAAGAGGTTCGCTCCCAATTTCAATTGCGGGAAAACTTTGCGGCGCTGCTCTTATCCGATCATGCAAGTACAAATTATGATAAATTACTAAAAACCGCTAAACTGCTAAAATACGAGTTGTCTCTTCCCCGCTTGGTACTTGTAGTGGATATTGGACCTCTTCTTGATCATGCTCATAAGAATTTTGGCCCGAATGATTTGGTAGCATCCAGAACGCGAGAAAGTATCATGAAATTGTTATCCAATCCATCTCATATCGATCATCAGGATTTAGTTGTTTTCATCGAAGATAAGCTCATCATTCTTAAATATTTTGAATACAAGACATGGGAACTGTCTTATAAAATATGGGCCTCTGATCTATTAAAACAATTGAACACGATGACCCTCCCCCTATGCCTGGGTTTAGGGAGCCTCGCTATGGAATACACGGAGTTAGGACAATCCTATCAAGAGGCCTTGTTTGCCCTACATATGTCTACCAACCAAGCTCCCCTTGCTGCCATACATGATTTTGATATTTTATCCTCCTATCTCATAAAAGAAATGAATGCAAAATACCCTTGTCAGCCATTACAAATTATCAAAGCAAGACTGACCACCGGTCTGACGAGGAAGTATGATATGAAAAATACTATTGTTAGCTTACTCAACAATAATATGAATCTTACCAGTACGGCAAAAAATCTTTACATCCATCGCAACACCTTATTGTTCCGTTTGAAGAAATTCAAAGAAATCACAGGTCTCGATCCTTGTGGCTTTTTGAACCATGCGATATTGTGTAAAATATTATTTGAGGAGTAAAAAAGCATTTCGAACCGCGAAAATGCGAATCGTTCTATTTGCTCTGTTTGTCATTGCGAGCGTCAGCGAAGCAATC
>JBEQCC010000491.1:0-3086 GCA_041639455.1 Pelosinus sp.
ATAATGATTCATGTGCAGCTGCAATTAAAAAATCAAAGTATTCAATAATGTTTTTATTAGGATAAGTATCTAAGAAATCATAAGCTTGCTTACTGCTTTCTCTTAAAACAGTTAGTATTGTTCCTTCAACAGGTCGCATAACTGCTTTATATGCGATTTCAGTACCTTTAACAAATGCATCGGCAAAATCTTTTGCTGATAATTCAGATTTACCATCAACACTTTGATAAAAGCCTCTAAAAATCTGGGATAAAATTACCCCGGAATTTCCTCGTGCCCCCATAATCGCACTATCTGCCGCCCGCTTGCTCAAGGGACCGATGCCAACCTCCGGAGCCTCTTTTGCAGCCTGGGCTACTGCTCTTAATGTTAATAACATATTCGTGCCAGTGTCACCATCAGGCACTGGAAAAACATTTAAGCTGTTAATCTGCTCATGCTCTCGCATAAACGTTTGGTATGCCCCAAGTATCATACGACGAAAATCATTACCTGTAAGCCATTCAGTCTTCCCCTGCATTATAAAATCCTCCTACATAGAAATATTGCGATTTAGATTTTTTCCTGGAAAACTAAGCCTAACAAGCCTGGTCCCAAATGGGCGCCTAGTACGGAGCCAATTTTTGCAGGTAATATAAGAGTTTTGGGATACATCTCTTGTATTCGTACCCTCAAAGCTTCCCCTTCTTTCGGGACATCAATGTGGCCTATACCAATATATTCTAAATTCTGATACCTTTGCAGCTCATCCAACATGCGATTCACTACTCGCTGTTTGGTACGAACCTTATCCATAACAGCAACTCTGCCATCAACTAAATACAGTAAGGGTCTTATTTGCAGTATACTGCCAAGCAAGGCAGAGGCACCGCCAATCCGTCCCCCCTTATGTAAATACTCTAAGGTATCCGGAATTAAGAACGTGTGCGTCGCTTTTACCATGGTTTCTAATCTGTCAACAATATCTTTAGCGGAATAATTGGCCAAAGCCATTTCTAGTGCAGTTTTAGCCATCTGCACCATACCAACCGACGCAGTACCTGAATCAATTACATGAATCTTTCCCTCGCCGATCATCTTTGCAACCGACCTGGCACCTTCTGCAGTACCGCTTAATCCCCCTGATACACTGATAATAATTATTTCTTTACCTGCTTTAATAAGAGGTTGACAAACTTCTATGAAATCACCCGGCGCCGGCTGTGATGTTTTAGGATGTTGTTTCGTCTCTTGAGAAATGTGAAACAACTCTTTTGTAGAAATCTCATTTTCCCGCCACTCCTGGTCACCAACCCGTACCTTGAGGGCTACGACATGTAAATTAGAATGCCCAGCAAGCATTTCATCAGGCACTTGACCAATGCTATCGACTACAACGTGTATTTGAGACACAGATAAACTCCTCTCAATCTAAGCAGGCTATTGCCCCACCATATAAATATTTATATTTATGTTACATTTTATCAAAAAATGCGTTATAAATACATACTTTTTTTCCTGCTATGTCCCAAGTACAGCATCAGCCTCAGCCGTGTTTATGCTTACGCTTGATACTTTGCCAGAGCAATTATTTCTTGCAAAAAGGAAATCAGAAAAAAAACGCGAAAGTAATACTATTTATAGAGATGTTCTATCTGTTTTGTCCCTGATTTCCGAAAAGATGACTCTTGATCCTTCCTATTTTTATACAAACCAGGAATTCATATTCTGGTACAAATAAAGCCATATATAAAAGGAGCACATTAATGGAAAAAAATCTACTCTTTGCATTAGATATTGGAACACGCAGTGTAGTCGGCCTCGTGGGAGAAAAAGTGGATAATAGCATTCAGATCATTGCCTCTCATCGCCAAGAGCATCGTACCCGCGCGATGATGGATGGACAAATTCATGATGTTCCAGAAGTAGCAGCAATTATTGCGGAAGTAAAAAATGCATTAGAGACCTCTTGCGGTCCCTTGAAGAAAGTCTCAGTAGCTGCAGCTGGCCGAGCTTTATGCACCATTCAATCCAGGGCTGAAATTGAACTATCAGATAGAAGTGTGCTCACATCCAGTGATGAGCACGCTCTAGAACTGGCAGCCATCCAATCGGCTCAACATAAATTAGCTACATCCAATACCATATCCGACCCCACCTCTTATTATTGTGTAGGGTATAGTGTCGTTAGCTTCATCCTGGATAAAACGCCGCTAAAAACCTTAGTGGGGCAACGAGGTAAAAAAGCTACAGTTGAACTAATCGCAACCTTTCTTCCGAGACAGGTTATCGATTCTTTGCAGTCAGCTATCACCTCTGTCAATTTAGAAATAGCCACTCTCACCTTAGAGCCTATCGCAGCAATTAATGTACTAATTCCTCAAACCATGCGTCATTTGAATCTAGTCCTGGTTGATATCGGAGCAGGTACATCGGATGTGGCCATTACGAAAGATGGTTCGATTATTGCTTATGGCATGGTTCCCTGTGCCGGTGATAAAATTACGGAAGCTATTTCCCAGCAATATCTTTTGGACTTCAATGTGGCAGAGACGGTCAAACGCCAGCTTACGGGTAATGAATCCTCTACCATTACTCTCACAGATGTATTAGGTCTTCCCCAGGAAATAGCCATAAGTGAAATTATTAAAAATATTGAACCCTATGTAGCTGAATTGGCCCAATTAATTGCAACCCAGATCATATCCCTAAATGTTACGGCCCCTCAGGCGGTTCTCTTGGTTGGTGGTGGTTCCCTCACCCCGATGATTTCTGAAGCATTAGCCCAATGCCTTGACATGCCAGCGCCGCGAGTAGCGGTTCGCCGCCCTGATATAATCGAAGGCATTAACCAAATTCCGACTGACCTTTGTACCCCTGATGCAGTCACCCCTCTTGGGATTTTAAAACTTTCTGCCAGCCGTACACTTAATTTTATGAATGTTACCTTAAACGAACAACCCTTACATCTCTTTAATCTGGGTCATTTAACCGTTGCAGATGCTCTGTTGGCTGCAGGTATTGACACGCGAAGTCTCCATGGCAAACCAGGGCTTGGCATCACCATTGATATTAACTCCCAAACCAACTTCTTTCCCGGCACCCAT
>JBEQCC010000492.1:0-3085 GCA_041639455.1 Pelosinus sp.
GCCGATGCTCTCAAACAAGCAGCCGCAAAAATCAATTCTATGCTTTAATCAAATTTGCTAAAAATGTCGTAAGAATCCAAAAGGTTTTTTACGACATTCTATGCTTACTACTTATGGAAGGATAACAAACCGAATGAATCGTTTTACTTGGCAGTCTGCCTTATTTCTAGCGCCAGCCACCATTACATTATTACTTTTTGCTTATTGGCCACTATTACAAGATGTCTGGCTCAGCTTCCACTCCTGGAATATGGTAAGCCCTACGATGAAATTTGTAGGACTTCAAAATTATCTACAGTTACTTTCTAGCGACGAATTGATCAAAATACTCTTAAATACAGTTCTTTATATTTTGGTTTTAGTCTGTGTAAATTTCATTTTACCCTATCTTTTATCCTTTATCATTGCTCATCGCCTCAATCGTTTCAGTTTTTTTTATCGTTCCGCCTTATTCATTCCCAGTACAGTTTCTCTGGCTGTAGCCAGTATTCTCTTCCTCTGGATATTGAATCCCTTAGCTGGCCCCCTCAATATTATCCTTTCGGCAATTGATTTAGAATCCCCTCGTTGGTTCAAGGAGTCTGGGTTAGTTATTATCATTATTGGACTGATTATTGGCTGGAAAGTTTTCGGCTATAACCTCATTCTACTAGCAGCGGCTATGGTGGATGTTCCTAAAGAACTGATTGAAGCCGCTCGACTAGAAAATGTCTCCAATTGGCAGCTTTTTCGACGCATTATTGTCCCTATGACATCATCAACAGCTCTTTATGTCTTTGTAATTACCGTTGTATTTGGCTTACAATACGTTCTTGTTCCCGTGAATATGTTAACGCAAGGCGGTCCAGACCAAGGCAGCACCAATTTAGTATACATCGTGTATCAATACGGTTTTGTCTTTTTCCAAACAGGCAAAGCTTCTGCCTTCGCCATAGTAACGATGCTGCTATATGCCGTCTTTTTGATTGTGAAGACGAAGGTATTAGACAAGAAGGTGCACTATGAAAATTAACAGTTGTCGGGACTGGTACTGGCATATTTTACTCTTATTGGCAGTATTGATTCAACTTTGGCCTCTCCTCTTTATGCTTTCCACTTCCTTTAAGACCATGGATCAAATTTTCCTATCCACGTTAAATCCTCTTCCCGCCAAGCCTGTAATAGACAATTACTTGTATGTGCTGAAAAATCTCCCGCTAGTACAGTATATTGTAAATACCTTGTTGATTGCTGGCAGTATCACCCTTGCTAAAATTGTCACAAGTATTTTAGCTGGTTTCGCTTTTGTTTACTATGAGTTCTCCCATAAAGAAAAGTTTTTCAACACATTATTATTGACTTTTTTTATTCCCATTACCGTAGTCATGATGCCAAATTATTTGCTTATATCCAAACTTGGTTTATTGAATACGCCTTGGGGAGTCATACTGCCTCAACTAGCTGACGGCATGGGAATCTTCTTAATGCGCCAAAGCATGCGCAATATCCCTAAGCCATTATTAGAAGCAGGAAGATTAGAAAAGGCCAGTCCTTGGGTCATATTAACACGAATCATATTACCACTTATCAAACCTTCTGTAATTGCTATGGGAATTGTCTTCTTTATCAACTCTTGGAATGATTACTTTTGGCCACTGCTCATTCTAAATGATAAACCTACGTACACATTACCTCTGGCTCTACAGATGTTTATCAGTGCTGAAGGTGGCAGTGAATGGGGCATTGCCATGGCAGTCGCCATGCTTACTGCCCTACCACCCCTCTTACTCTACTTAACCTGCCAACGTTTTATTATGAATACCTTTATGCAATCTGGGGTGAAAGGATAGATGAACTCATGAATGGAATTATTTTTGAAAATGTTTGCAAATCCTATGGTCAAACTGCGGTGGTCAAAGATTTAAACATGACCATCCAAGAAGGCGAGCGACTCATTCTACTAGGTCCATCCGGTTGTGGAAAAACGACAACACTACGAATGGTCGCCGGCCTGGAGAACATCACAGCAGGTACCCTCAAGATGGGAGGACAGGTTGTAAACACAGTAGAACCCGGTGCGCGAAACATCGCCATGGTGTTTCAAAACTACGCATTATATCCCCATATGACCATATGGGAGAATATCACTTTCGGTCTCTTCCTTCAAAAA
The DNA here is from genome assembly GCA_041639455.1 of Pelosinus sp. Classification (GTDB taxonomy): domain Bacteria; phylum Bacillota; class Negativicutes; order DSM-13327; family DSM-13327; genus Pelosinus. The sequence continues at coordinate 2,150 of JBEQCC010000492.1, forward strand.
ATACCAATAGAAGAAATCAAAGCAAGAACGAAACAAGCACTAGAAATCCTTAATCTATCAGGCTACGAACAACGAAAGCCAAACGAATTGTCCGGAGGCCAAAAACAGCGAGTAGCTCTTTGTCGCTCACTAGTGAAACAAGCTCCTTATTTTCTCCTAGATGAACCTCTTTCCAATCTGGATGCACAGCTTCGCCTGCAAGCCCGTACGGAGTTAGTTAAAATCCACAATCTCTATCGCCCCACTCTCATCTATGTTACCCATGACCAGGTAGAGGCTATGACTGTGGGACAACGAATCGCAATCATGAACCAAGGTACTCTGCAGCAGCTAGACACACCAGATGCTATCTACCAACGTCCCGCCAACACTTTTGTTGCCTCTTTCATCGGATCTCCTCCGATGAATTTGCTGCAAGGAGCTTTCCGCGATGGTGCCTTATGGATTGCAGGCAACCGTATAAATCCCCCCACTAAATGGCACACGCTTTTAGCGGAGCATCAGGAACTATGGATTGGGATTCGTCCAGAACAATGCTGTTTAAGCGACACTCCCATGCTCCATGGACAAATAGAATTTGTCGAACATCTAGGCAGCCAGCGCTGTATCCATCTTCGCCTGCATCAAGACGGCCAACGTCTGCTATGCATGCTTCCAGCGGATCAACCCATTCCAACAGGAACAGTGGGGGTCTCTTTCTCTTGGCAGCATGTAAATGGATTTGACAGGCATGTTGGAAAGAATATTGGACTTCCAAACAGAATATCTCATAACTATGCATGCTAACTTCTATTTTTTAGACGTAGAATACTCTATTACATCACGATTTTAAAGGAGGTCAAAACCTTTGCTTATCTCCCTTAGCAACTTATCTTTTATCGGGTTTAACTATACTGCATTAAAACAACTCCCTGACAGCTTAGGACTAGAAATTTA
>JBEQCC010000493.1:0-3080 GCA_041639455.1 Pelosinus sp.
TGGGCTCATTATGTAGGACAGGAGAAGTGTCGTCCTATCGAAGGCTGGGGTACGGTAGCATTTGCTCGTGACTGGTCAATGCCTCCCCGTCTGCAAAATGCGACTTCCTTTTTTTATTTTGCCACTAACCAGTGGCAATATGAAACACATAGCATGGATGGACTAAAATCACCAACAGTCACTAAAAGCCGCTATAGCCATCCTGCAGACTATAATGTGTTAGCTGCCAGACTCGGATGGATGCCTTCCTATCCTCAGTTTAGTGTAAATTCTTTACAGCTAAGCGCAGAAGCCAGTCAAGCAGGAGCTGAAACTTCCGAACAAGTCATCCGTCATGTCGTTGAAAAGCTCAAGGGAAAATCCATGTCTTTTGCCGTAGAAGACCCTGACAACAAAAAGAATCACCCTCGTGGCTTATTTGTCTGGCGTTCTAACTTGATTTCTAGTTCTGGTAAAGGGCATGAGTATTTTCTGAAATATTTACTGGGAGCATCTCATGGCCTCTTATCGGAACCGAATGAGGAGCTAAGGCCAGATGAAGTTATGTGGAATAATGCACCGCCAGAAGGTAAGCTGGATTTATTGGTTACTATAGATTTTCGTATGGCTGGTACCGCGCTTTATTCTGATATTGTATTGCCTGCGGCTACTTGGTATGAAAAGACAGATTTAAGCAGTACGGATATGCATCCTTTTGTTCATCCGTTCAATCCCGCCATTAATCCACCTTGGGAAGCTAAATCAGATTGGGATATTTTTAAAAGTTTAGCAAAGGCCTTTTCCACTATAGCAGAAGAATATCTGCCTGAGGTGCAACAAGATATTGTAGCAGTACCTCTTATGCATGATTCGCCAGGCGAGATTGCCCAGCCTTTTGGCAAGGTGCTGGATTGGCGCAAAGGGGAAGTAGAGGCGTTGCCTGGAAAGACGATGCCGAATCTGGTAATGGTGGAACGGGATTATAAAGAAATTTATAATAAATTTACTTCCCTTGGTCCATTATTAGAAAAAAATCCAGTGGGAGCCCATGGTATTGCTTTTCCTGTTAAAGAACAGTATGAAGAATTAAAAAAGAGTAATGGGCAGGTTACTGTGCCAGGTGTGGCTTTCAGTCGTCCTGCTATCGAGACTGCGCGTCAAGCGGCAGAAGCAATCCTTGCATTGTCAAGTGCTACGAATGGCAAATTAGCCATGAAAGCTTGGGAAGATGCGGAAAAGAAAACGGGTATGGAACTTAACGGTATCAGCGCTGGCCGGGCGGGAGAAAAGTTTACGTTTAAGGACATTACGGTGCAGCCTAGACAAGTGATTCCCACACCTGTGTTTACTGGTTCCAATCAAGGAAATAAGCGCTATTCACCCTTTACGACCAGTATCAATCATTTGATGCCTTTTCGCACATTGACTGGACGGCAGCATTTCTATATTGATCATGAAATCATGTTGGAGTTTGGTGAAGCCATGCCTGTATATAAACCGACTTTATCACCGGTGCTGTTTGCTGGCAAAGAGCATAAACCCTTAGCAGCAGGTAAGGAGATTGTGCTGCGATATCTTACTCCCCATGGCAAATGGAATATACACAGTACCTATCAAGATAACCTGCATATGCTGACCTTATTCCGCGGTGGACCTCATGTATGGGTGAACCATCAGGATGCCTTACAGGCAGATCTTAACGATAATGACTGGGTAGAAGTATATAACCGTAATGGTGTCGTAGCCGCCAGGGTAGTGGTGAGTCACCGTATGCCTAGGGGCACTCTTTATATGTATCACGCCCAAGATAAGCATATCAATGTCCCAGGTTCATCCATTACCGGTCAGCGAGGCGGTACACACAATAGTCCTACACGGGTTCATGTGAAGCCCACTCAGTGTATTGGCGGATATGCCCAGCTTAGCTATGGGTTTAACTATTACGGGCCAATTGGCAATCAAAGAGATATCTATGTTGCAGTTCGCAAGTTGAAGGAGGTAGCTTGGCTTGAAGATTAAAGCTCAATTGGCTATGGTAATTAATTTGGATAAATGCATTGGCTGCCATACTTGCAGTGTGACCTGTAAGAATACTTGGACCAATCGTGAGGGTGCGGAGTATATGTGGTTTAACAATGTAGAAACCAAACCTGGCATTGGTTATCCTGTAGAATGGGAAAATCAAGAAAAATACAAAGGCGGCTGGGAATTGCAAGATGGTAAAATCAGGTTAAAAGGCGGCAGTCGTTTAGCAAAGTTATTATTTAAGTTGTTTCATAACCCTGATATGCCGACCCTTGATGATTACTACGAACCTTGGACATATGATTATGAAAAACTGCTGAACAGTCCCACCAAACGCTATCAGCCTGTTGCCCGTCCTAAATCAGTGATTACTGGTAAGAATATGGAGTTGAAGTGGGGGCCAAACTGGGAAGATGATTTGGCAGGTGCCCATCAAACTGGTAGTAAGGACCCGAATATAGTAAAGATGCAGGAAAAAGTGAAATTTGAGTTTGAACAGACCTTCATGGCCTATTTACCAAGGCTTTGTGAACATTGTTTAAATCCTGGCTGTGTGGCAGCATGTCCTTCAGGAGCTATTTATAAGCGGGAAGAAGATGGCATTGTATTAGTCGATCAGGATGCTTGTCGAGGTTGGCGTCTGTGCATGACGGGCTGCCCGTATAAAAAAGTTTATTTTAATTGGCAAACCCATAAAGCAGAAAAATGTATTTTTTGCTTTCCCCGGGTAGAATCCGGTCAGCCGACAATTTGTTCAGAAACTTGTTCCGGGCGTGTACGGTATATAGGCGTTGTATTGTATGATGCGGACAAAGTAAAAGACGCGGCATCCACTGTCAATGAACAGAAATTATATGAGGCTCAGCTTAGTGTATTCTTAGACCCGGCTGATCCTGAAGTGATTGCAAAGGCTCGTCTTGATGGCATTCGTGAAGATTGGTTAGAAGATGCGAAGCGTTCTCCCATTTATGATTTAGCTGTACGGTATGGAGTGGCACTGCCGCTGCATCCGGAATTTCGTACCATGCCAATGGTATGGTATATACCACCTCTTAGCCACATTGTTAGTGCGGCAA
>JBEQCC010000494.1:0-3076 GCA_041639455.1 Pelosinus sp.
AATAGCAAAACATTACAGAATATTACTAAGAGAGAAGATTATAATTCAAAAATTAGGAAGAATATTGACATAATCAGTAAAATGGTAGTTAATCTTTAAAAATTAATAAGAACGATTATGAATGTTGTAAGGATGGTGACTATTATGGAAATAGGCAATTCAAAACCCAGTTTAGGATTAGTTATTTCTTTAGCAGGGAGCTTGCTGACACTACCTTTGAATAAAAAATATCATGTTGCTTTTGGCATTGTGCTCACGGTGTGGTCGGGGATACATTCTTGGCAGCATCGCAAAAGCTTAAGGAAGAATATATCCAAGGAGGTGAACACTGTGAGAGGGTTATTTACTGGTTGTGCTAATTTTTTTAACCGGAAAACGGCTGTCTCCTTTTTGTCTCAGAATGTTGAAGTACTGCATTATATGCCAGGCAGGGTACGGCTTTATTCAAATCATCTAATCAACAATACTTGCAACGTGAAGCAGGTGGAAAGCTATTTGAACTCTGTTTCTGAAATTCAGACATTTTCCATTAATCCAGGAACAGGTTCTGTTCTGATTCAGTATTTGCCGGATGATGTGGCAGGCAATCCATTGTTGACAGAAGTGGAGAATTTGGTGGCTAGACAGTACAGGAGGGGATAAAAGGATGAGTTATTTAACCGGATTGGCTTTAGGAATTTCTGCAGGGAAGCAAGTCGGAAAATTATATCGCAGCAAGGGATTTCAATTGGTGCATAAAAGTCGTGGGCGGCGTCGCTATTATCATGAAGGATTGGTTAATAACGCTGAATTTTCTGAGAAACTGGAGCAACAGTTAGCAGGTGCTTCTGTATTGCATCGATTTACTATCAATCAGGTAACGGGGACTCTATTACTAGAATATACTTGCCAAGATGAGCAAATGGATAGGATTATCGGATATTTAGAAGATATTGCACAGCGCCCTGGTCCTACTGGTGCTTACGGAAAGATTGGCAGTGACATTCGCCGCGGTTTTGGCAGTGTGAATAAAAAGATAAAGGAAAATACTGGGTTAACCTTTGACTTGCGTACGCTAGTATCTTTATGGTTAATGGCTTGGGGTGCTAATAAAATGTGGACGTTAGGACAGCGGCCTTCTGGACCGCAAATGCTGTGGTGGTCCTATTCCTTGCTGAAAGGACGAGACTCATGACGTATCAGTATAGTGTATTTCCTGTTCCAGCTGGGATGAGTGTGCAGCAAAAGACCATGCTGGAAATACAGGTTCGGAGGCTGGCAGGAGTCGTTAGCGCTTATGTTGATGACAAGGGTGGTATGACAGTACGCTCTTGTGGTGCTCCTTCCAAAAAGATCATCGGGCGCCTGATTCAAGATACTACGGTTCATTCAAAACAGATGGTGAACTCTGTAGGTCTGAGGAAAAAAGAAAAGCACTCTGAGGTAAATGAATACAGGCGTGATGCGATTACTGCAGGTCTGGGTTTAGTAGGACTTCAGTTACTTCGTATGTATTCTCCCATGGCTTTTAATGGTATATATCTTGCTAGGAGTGCATTTACCTTATTTGTCGCCCGGAATTTTATCAGTAACGGTATCAAAGGACTAATAAAAGATAGGCAGCCAAATGCGGATACACTAACTGCTACGGCGGTTTTGGCATCGGTTATATCCGGCAAACCCGAGTCAAGTTTAACCTTATTGATGTTGGCGAATGCAGCAGAAATGCTGACAACATACACGGCAGAGAAAGCTCGCAATCATATTTCAGATATGCTGCGTCTAGATCAGCCTCATGCTTGGAAGATCGAAGAAGATGGATACGAAAGAAAGGTATCTGTTGAGAGTCTAAAACCCGGGGATCACATTGGCGTACACTTGGGTGAAAAGATTTGCGTTGATGGCAGGATAAAAGACGGTGTAGCAGCGGTTGACCAATCATCTATTACCGGTGAGTATATTCCCGTAGAAAAATCCAGAGGGGATTATGTATATGCCGGTACGGTGGTTAAGAATGGATTTTTAGAAATTATCGTAGAAAAAGTGGGCGATGCTACGGCTCTTGCTCGTATTGTTCATATGGTGGAAGAAGCACAATCTAGGCGTGCGCCTGTGCAGAACTTTGCCGATCAAATGGCAACTAAGCTGGTTCCCATCTCCTTTATCGCTGCTGGCTTAGTATATGGATTGACTAAGGATTGGCAGCGGGTACTGAATATATTGTTTATTGATTATTCCTGCGGCTTAAAATTATCTACTGCCACTGCAATTTCAGCGGCGATTGGACATGCTGCTAAACGAGGTGTGCTGATTAAGGGCGGAAATTATGTAGAATCTTTAGGCAGTATTGATACAGTTGTTTTGGATAAAACGGGTACCATTACCGTAGGTACTCCTAAAGTAATGCTGGTAGAGCCAGCTCCAGGGATACAGGATAAGGAGCTAGTATTATTAGCAGCTGCCGCGGAATATCATTCTGCCCATCCCTTAGCTTCAGCCATATTAGACTATGTAGAAGAGCAAGGATGGGAGGTCCCGCCGCATTTTACGACGGAGACGATCGTAGCCAAAGGCATTCAGGCCAATGTGCCTGATTATGAGAGGATCGTTGGTGGAGAAATTCTAGTTGGCAGCATTCCTTTTATGCGTGAAAATCATGTAGAATGCCAATCGGCAATTGAGCGGGGAGAGACCTATTCTGATTGCGGCTATAATGTGGTATATGTAGCTCGTGATGGTATCTTGCTAGGGATGTTGGTTATTAATGATCCCATTAGGCCGAATATGAAAAGGACAATTAACCGCTTGCGCCGCATTGGTATTGACGAGATTGTAATGCTTACAGGTGACGGTAAAAATGTGGCACAGCATGTAGCCGCAACATTGGATATTGACTCCTATCACGCCGAAGTGCTGCCTGCGGACAAAGCTCTGCTGGTGTCTAAATTGCAGCGGGGTTCCCAAGTGATGATGATTGGGGACGGCATCAATGATGCTCCGGCCTTAGCCTTTGCCGATGTAGGTGTAGCTATGGGCGGGCGGCGTACGGATATTGCAGTTGAATCGGCAGCGATGACAATTAATTCGGATGAACCTT
>JBEQCC010000495.1:0-3073 GCA_041639455.1 Pelosinus sp.
ATACCACTATTCATCATACCCATTAATAATTGTGGGAAAACCCCAACTACTACTAAAACAGTTCCCAGTAATACAAGGGATACTAATTCAACTCCAGAGGCATCACGGCAAGTATCAAATTCCGCGCGCCGCGGCCCAAATAGCACATTTGCCAGCACGCGCAATATATAAAGCGCAGTGAAAACAATACCGGAAATCGCCAGAAGAGTATAGAGCGGATATACTTTAAACGCGCCCACGAAGCTTGTAAACTCGGGGATGAATCCGGCTAACCCCGGAAGTCCCAGCGAGCTCATCCCAGCTAACATAAATCCAGTAGCTACACGTGGCATTTGATGCGCTAACCCGCCAAGACTAGGAACCTGCCGGGTATTTGTTTTATCATAGACCAGGCCAATCATTGCAAAGAATAAGGCGCTCATGATCCCATGGGCAAACATATTTGCAATCGCGCCATCAATGCTGATAACATTTAAGGCTGCAAAACCAAGCAGTATATATCCTATATGAGATATTGACGAATAACCGACAATATATTTTAAGTCTTTTTGCGCTATGGTGACAAACGCAGCATATAAAACATTAACCACCGCAAAAAATGCAATAAACGGCGCCCAGAATTTAGCCCCCAGCGGCAAAACCAATAACCCGATTCGAATCAAGCCATAGCCGCCGATTTTCTTTAATACTCCAGCATGGAGCATTGCTACTCCTGTCGGAGCTGCCGCATAGCCATCCGGTGCCCAACTATAAAAGGGCCACATAGATAAAGTAGAACCAAATCCAATCAGTAATAAGAAAAATGTAACTACTTGAACATCTTCTGATAAATTCCCAATCGCATGAGCCTGGGCTAACACTTGCATGCTGAAGGTTCGCATCCCTGCCGGAAAGGCATTCAAATATAACGCGATAACCCCGGCAAGCATGAAGGCTGAGCCTATTAATAAGTAAATCGTCAGCTTCATTGCCGCATATTCTTTGCTCACTCTTTCTGAAGAACCCCAAACAACGATCATAATATAACTTGGAATGATCCCCAGTTCGTAAAACAATAGGAATATGAACAAATCCTGGGATACAAACGTTCCGACTGCGCCAACTACTAAGAGCAGCAATTGAATAAAGAATTCTTTAGAACGTTTTTCCACATTCCAGGAAACAAAAACAGTGGAAAAACCAATCAGCATAGTCAATAGCAGCAACGGCAAGGAAATTCCATCCACACCTAAGGCGTAGGATACGCCCAGCTCGGTAATCCAAGGGACATTCTCTATATATTGCAGCCCTCCCAAGCTAACATCATAGGCCCAGTAAGCATACAAAGTCAAGCCGAGAGCGATTGCCATCGTTACAGCTGATATCATTTTTATCGTTTTGTCAGCTTCACGCGGCATAAAGGACAATACCAGTATCCCCCAGATAGGTGTTAATAAAATTGCCGTTAATAATGGAAAATCAACCATTTTAGTAAACACCTCCCAATAAGACGCCTTTAAACAGTGGGCTTAACAGCACTAACCATACTACAATGATTAACATTGCTCCAAGCATGATTAAACCATATCGCTGCAACTTACCAGTTTGGGCCTTACGTACCAGATTGCCGAGCCCAACGGGCAAATTGGCTGCTCCCAGTACAATACCCTCAACAAAATGAATCTCCAGCCAATTCAAAATCCTGCCTAATCCATCAACAAAGGTATGATTGAGCCATAGGTAAAGCTCATCAATATAATATTTGCGCAAACTCAGCTTGTATAAAGTATTGAAACGCCAGGACAGATTATCAGCTGAAATCTTGCCCGAGCCGTATATAAGCCAAGCCAAGGAAATCGCCAGTATAGACAATACCGTTGACGTGCCCGCGATACTCCAATTTAAAGCTTCGTGTGAAGCCGAACCGAAACGAACCCAATCACCAAAACGGTTTGCATAAGGTATATATCCGCCAATAACAGCAAGAACACCAAGCACTACCAAGGGGATTCGCATGGACATTGGCGCCTCATGGGGATGATTGTCAGGTTTTTCAGAGCCGCAAAAGACGACAAACAGCAATCTTGCCATATAAAACGCCGTCATAAATGAAGTCACTACGGCAATGATGTATAATGGCATACTAACCTGGGAAACCGCCAGCAGAATTTCATCCTTTGAAAAGAATCCTGCAAATGGGGGAATACCGGATATCGCGAGTACACCAATCGTCATAGCAGCAAAAGTAACTGGCATTTTATGACGCAACCCGCCCATTGCAAAAATATCATTTTTATCTGGCAAACCGTGCAATACCGCGCCGGCTGCTAAGAACATCAATGCTTTGAAAAAGGCATGTGTCATCAAATGAAACATGGACGCCGTAACACTGCCTACCCCAAGCGCCAACATCATATAACCCAACTGACTGACAGTAGAATAGGCTAGAATGCGTTTAATGTCCCGCTGGGTAAAAGCGATACTGGCAGCAAAGCAAGCTGTAAATGCCCCGATCCAGGCTATTACCTCCATTGCATTTGGCAAAACGCTGAATAAGAAAAAAGCTCTGGCTACCAGGTACACGCCAGCTACTACCATAGTAGCGGCATGAATGAGTGCTGATACCGGTGTTGGCCCTTCCATCGCATCAGGCAACCACACATGCAGCGGAAATTGTCCGGATTTTCCGATAGGCCCCAGAAATAAGAGGATTGCTACTATCGTCAGCAAATTCGTGCCATTCTGCGCAACATAGAGGGGCACAATCGATGCCAGCTGCTGAAAGTCCAGCGTACCAAATAAAATCTGCAAAAACAGTATTCCGACCAGCAACCCGAAATCACCAATGCGCGTAGTGATAAAAGCCTTTTTAGCAGCTTCCCGCGCCGAAACTTTGTGGAAATAGTAGCCGATTAAAAGATAGGAACACAAGCCAACCAATTCCCAAAAAACAAACATCTGCACAAAATTAACCGCAATCACTAATCCCAGCATAGCAGATGCAAATAAGGACAAGTACGCAAAAAAGCGTCCAAACCCGGCATCACCACGCATATATCCAATAGAATAGATTTGCACCATCAGAGCTACCAAT